>VSPM01000003.1 GCA_009775365.1 Muribaculaceae bacterium | reverse complement strand
GTGCAAAGGTAGACATTTTCGCTATAAAATACCACTATTTCTGTAAACTTCGGCCGATCTTAAATGAAAGAGCCGTGGGGAAATATCGGTTTGAATTATAGCCAATCCTTCTGCAATAAACATTATTTTACGGCTTTAATCAGAGGATTGTATGAGCACAACCGAACCAACTATTCAGGTTCTGTAACTGCCTTTGACAACTCATCCACAAAATTCGGACAAATCGGCGCCTCGTATAGCTTTACAGATGAGAAAATCTCCGCTTCATTAGGTTTCGGCTGGAACTGGCTTGCAACCACGCTTGATGACAACAAGGCAATATCCAACTATCCTTATATTGATGCCTCAATGAATTTTGTGCCAAACAAAAAGAACGCATTCGGCGCTGTGTTGCATTATTCTGTATGGCCACCCTCGTCAAATTATAAGAGCGAAAATATTATTCAGGTGTCTCCATTCCTTTGGCACACCGGAAATCCGGTGCTGAAATCCCACAGGAGTTATGACATCGGCATCAACTATACTTTTATTCCGTCTAATAAATTCAACATGACGGTATTTGCAAACGCATGGCTTGTAGGAAACCGTGCCGCATTTGTATATGAGGCTACATCTGAAGGGATAATAAGGACAATTCAACAACCTATAGGTAAATTCAGCCATTATAACTATGGCATCAATGCTTCCTCAAATTTCTTTGAAGGAAAGCTGCATCTTTCCGGGCAACTCGCTCAACTTTACGTTCACAATGGATTGCCATACAATATAAATCATTCTCATGTCAGCTGCTATGTACAGGCGCTATATTATTGGGGCAATTTCAATTTTGCGATATCATATAATTCTGAAAATGCGACAGACAATTATAATTCCATGTCCGGAATATGGACAAAGAACAAAGATTCATTCGTCTTGCAGGCAGGATGGAGCAATTCGACATGGAATATTCGTCTGACAGCGCAGAATCTTCAAAGATGGAACTGGAGGTCATTATACGATACGATGCGAAGCGACCATTATTCTGTCAACAAATGGGTTAGTAATGCTTCCGGCCATGCGTTTGTTCAGCTTTCAGCAGCTTATACATTCGGTTTTGGCAAACAGGTGAAACAAGGCAATGACATATCCCGACAGTCGGGTGCGTCATCAGGTATCCTTCAATAAAATACAGCCTAATCATACAACGAGTTACGCTTAGAAAGCGTAACTCGTCATTGAAATATGTATGCCCAAATTATCGGGCCAATGTGTTGAGCGAGTAATTGATTCCCGGTTGTGGATAATTAATCGCGGTTGATTTTTTGCTGTATTTTGTCAAACAGTTCCGTGAGGTGTTCACCGTCAACGAATGCGTGGTCCACATATATGGAATAAGGCATTATAATTTTCCCGTTTTCGCGTTCCACCGCTTTTCCCATCACGCTCAAAGGATGGGTGCAGGGATTCCCTATTTCATGGAGCGTGAAACTCATGGAAGTGAAATACAGTTTAGGCACTGCGCTAAGGTGCACCACATTGAAATTGCCTGTCTCCGCCATTTCGTTTTCAACTTTATAGGGGTTGTCGTCGGGGTCAATCGACTCGATGATGTGTCGTGCCTCTTTGCAGAAAGTTTCGTAGTCAGGTTCGTAGGGCACTCTGATTGTGACGAACGATTTTCCTTCCACCTTAACAGGCGTGATTATGTCTATTCTGTCGTATAGCACAGGCTCACCGCCGGGGCCGACTCTGAACCTCATTTCCTTCACTTCATTTGCAGCGCACACCACCGCATACAGATAGCGCAAGAAAAAAGATTCTCCATTCTCTTTACACGCTTTTATGCCTCGCGTGCATTCTATTTCGGTTGTGACAGAATACCAGGAAGAAGCGAAGTTGCGAAAAAACTCATAATTTCCTCGTCTTTCCCAAGAGTTGATATCAATTATTTTTTTCATCTTCAAAATGATTATGTTTTGCAAATTTTAGTGGATGATAAAATTTATGCTGTTAAATATCTAATTTTAAAGTGGTTAAATTTGCAAAAGTCCATGAAATTTAGTAATTTAAAGGAAAGGTTTGGTCGCTTTTTCTCATGAAAACTACTAATTTCAAGGACTCGGTCAAAGTTAACCAAATCCTCCCGATTATGCAAGAGCATTTTGGACAAAGTATGAATCTGGCACGCATAAAACTTATGGCGCTGCTGCTCCATGCACTCTGTGTGGTGCAGACTGTCAGCCTCAACAAACTGGCTGATGCGATGCCTACGGCTGTCGACAAGGACTCCAACCTCAGACGGCTCCAAAGATTTTTTGCCAGGTATGTTCTTGACCTTGAGATCATAGCCCGTATGATTTTCTCGTTGCTTCCCGTCAAGACCGGTCTTGTGCTCAGCATGGACTGCACCGACTGGAAGTTCGGGGAGTTCAATATCAACATTCTCATGTTGGGCATCACCTATAAAGGGATTGCCTTCCCTTTGATATTCAGTCTTCTCTCTAAACGTGGCAACTCCAACCAGGAGGAACGCAAGAAGATTATGGAACGCTTTATCCGTCTTTTTGGAGCGGAATGCATCGACTCCCTTGTGGCAGACCGCGAGTTCATCGGAAAGGAATGGACAGGATTGCTCAACAGCCGTCGCATAGGGTATTACATTCGAATACGTCAGAATTTCCGGATTGTCAAGCTTTCCACCGGTGAAAGAATCCGTGCATGGTGGCTGTTCAATGATGCGTGATATGGAGCGCATCGCAAGACTTGTCGCGATGGTCTGCATGGCTCTTGTATGGGCGTATCTCGTTGGTGAACATAAAGATATAAATATTAAACCGATAAGGATTCTGAAACATGGAAGAAAGGCAAAGTCGCTTGTCAAGTATGGTTTGGAGGAGATTTCAACAATACTTCTGCGTCCGGCTTATACCCCAAAATTCGATGTTTTCAAATTTTTGTCATATACTTAATGTTGCCGGTTAAATGTCACGGCATCATAATCACTAAAAGAGAGGGCGCAGCAAATTTTTTCAATTTGCTGCGCCCTCAATGGTTATTGTTGGTTATGCTTGTTAGGCATACATGTTGATGATGGCTTCATAAAGTTCCTGTTTGCCTGAAGTCTGAGCCGGCTCGTTGACACGGCGGCCTATTTCGGCAAGCTGTTCGAGGTTGAGTTTCCCTTCTTCAAACTCTTTCCCTTCCCCTTTGTCGAATGACGCATAGCGGTCGGCGAGCATCTTCTTGTAGGGAGACTTCTCAAGCACGTCGGCGGCGCTGAGAAGTGCGCGCGCCATGGCATCCATGCCTGCGATATGGGCTATGAAGATGTCTTCGAGGTCAGTGGAGTTTCTGCGTGTCTTGGCGTCAAAATTTGTGCCGCCGTTTCCGAGACCTCCGTTGCGTATTATCTGCATCATCGCCTGGGTGAGCTCGTAGTTATCGATGGGGAACTGGTCAGTGTCCCAGCCATTCTGATAGTCGCCACGGTTGGCGTCGATGCTTCCGAGCATTCCGTTGTCGACAGCCACGGCAAGCTCATGCTCGAAGGTGTGTCCGGCGAGAGTTGCGTGGTTCACCTCGATGTTCACTTTGAAGTCCTTGTCAAGGCCGTGGGCTTTGAGGAACCCGATCACAGTCTCAGTGTCTACGTCATACTGATGTTTCGATGGCTCCATAGGCTTGGGCTCTATGAGGAATGTGCCGGTGAACCCTTTGCTGCGAGCGTAGTCGCGTGCCATTGTCAACATCATGGCAAGATGCTCTTTCTCACGCTTCTGGTCGGTGTTGAGAAGACTCATATAACCTTCACGGCCACCCCAGAACACGTAGTTCTGTCCGCCCAGTTCGATAGTGGCGTCGATAGCGTTCTTAATCTGGACAGCGGCGCGAGCCACAACGTCGAAGTCAGGGTTGGTTGCCGCCCCGTTCATATAGCGGCCATGGCCGAAGACATTGGCTGTGCCCCATAGGTTCTTGATATTAGTGCCCTGCATCTTGCTCTTGATATAGGCCACAATATCTTTCACATTCTTTTCATACTCCTCTACAGAGCTGCCCTCTTCTATAAGGTCGACGTCATGAAAACAGAAATACTCGATTCCGAGTTTCTCCATGATTTCAAAACCTGCGTCAGCCTTGTTTTTAGCACGTTCGAGTGCGGTCTCTCCCTCATTCCACGGGAATTTTTTAGTGCCTCCGCCGAATTGGTCGCCGCCTTCGGCACACAGTGTGTGCCACCATGCCATTGCGAATTTGAGCCATTCTTTCATTGGCTTGCCAAGCACAATTCTTTCAGCGTCATAGTAACGGTAGGCGAGGGGATTATAGCTTGATGTCCCCTCAAACTTGATTTTCCCTATTAAGGGGAAATATTCTTTATTTGCCATATTATTATGTAAATTGGGTTATTATTATTTTGATGTCAATACGTTTTCAAGAATCATTTTCCATCTTGCGTATGCCTCTAAATAAGGCTCGCGGTCGGCTGCCGGCTCCACGACTTCCACAACCTTCAGCGATGCGAATGCCTCGGAATTGTCTTTATAGATTCCTGAGCCGATTCCTGCGCCCTTGGCGGCCCCGGCAGCCCCGTCGGTGTCGACAAGATCGATGGTTGCCCCTGACACAGAGGCAAGGGTATCTCGGAAAATAGGGCTGAGGAACATGTTGGCTTTCCCTGCATGTATGCGGTTGATGTCCATCCCTATTGACTTCATTATCTCCATTCCATACATGAAAGAGAACACAATCCCCTCCTGAGCGGCGCGGATAATGTGGCTGCGGTTGTGGATGTTGAAGTTGATGCCATGGAAAGAGCATTCAATCTGCCGGTTTTCAAGCACTCTCTCCGCGCCGTTGCCAAATGGCAGAATTGTCACTCCTGCAGATCCTATAGGGGCTTTTGCGGCAAGTTCATTCATTTCAGCATATGACATCCCCTCCGGGGCAACATTGCGCTTTATCCAGGTGTTGAGTATGCCTGTGCCGTTGATACAGGTCATAACGCCTATGCGTGTGTTAACATTGTCATGGTTCACATGGGCAAAGTTATTTACCCGCGAACGAGGGTCGTAGTCAACATTGCCGTTGATTCCATACACCACTCCCGACGTGCCTGCGGTGGAAGCCACTTCCCCCGGATTAAATACGTTGAGCGACAGTGCGTTGTTTGGCTGATCTCCGGCTCTGTATGTCACTGGTGTCCCTTCTGCGAGGCCGAGTTCTCGAGCTGCTGAATCAGTCAGCTTCCCCTGTTCGGAGAAAGTGGGTTTCACCTCCGGGAATATAGAAGGCTCGAAGCCGTAATACTCCATTAGGAAATATGCAGGTTCATTCTCTTTGAAATTCCACAGCATATACTCCGACAGTCCCTCCGGGTTGGTGCATATTTCTCCTGTCAGCCTCATGGCCACATAGTCGCCCGGAAGCATCACTTTGTAGATTTTATCAAAAACCTCCGGTTCGTTTTCTTTAAGCCAGCTCAGTTTTGCCGCCGTGAAATTGCCGGGCGAGTTCAGGAGGCGGGGCAGGCATACATCGTGGCCCAGCTCTCCAAATGCTTTTTCTCCGTAGGGCACTCCTCTTGAGTCGCACCAGATTATTGCGTCGCGAAGCACGTTTCCGTCTTTGTCGATAGCCACAAGCCCGTGCATCTGATAACTTATCCCGATAGCCTTTATGTCGGCCGGATTCACGCAGCTCTGCGCAAGAACGGAAGCGGTTGCTTCCTTGATATATCTCCACCAGTTCTCAGGGTCTTGCTCTGCCCATCCCTGGCGTGGCGCCTTTATCGGGGCCTCATTTTTAGGGAAGAAGTCAGAGGCTACACATTTTCCTGTGGCGGCATCCACGAGAGCAGCCTTCACAGACGAGCTGCCGATGTCGTATCCTAATAAATACATGTTTTATGTGAGTTTTTATAAATCATTTCAGAGGTTAAGAAAACAGCTGTATAATTAATATAACAAATAACTGGGCGATTAGTTGTTTCTGACAATATTTTTTGATTCGCCGGCATTAAGGTCTACAGCTATTTCTTTGCTATTGACTATAATAGTTGTTTTCCCTCCTTTGTCAGATTTTATTGTGAGGTCGGTCACAACGCCGTCTTTCCATTTTGCGTCGACAGTGAATGCCCCGCGTGCTCTAAGTCCGCTGAATGAACCGGTTTTCCATTCCTTTGGAAGAGCCGGCAGTGGAATGATGGATTGAGGAGTGGACTGGATAAGCATTTCGGCCACACCGGCGGAGCCTCCGAAATTGCCGTCGATCTGGAAGGGTGCGTGAGCATCGAGAAGATTCGGGTAGGTTCCACCTCCATAGCGTTTGTCGTCTCCTTCATATTTGTCGGGGCTTACATATTTGAGCAGCCTGCGATACATGGAATATGCTTTTTGAGCATCGGCAAGTCGAGCAAGCAGATTTACCCTCCATCCTGTGCTCCAGCCTGTTGTGTTGTCTCCTTTGATTTCGAGAGAACGAGCGGCGGCTTTTGCAAGTTCCGGTGTTGCCGACGGCGAGATATGGTTTCCGGGAAATAGCCCGTATAAGTGTGACTGATGACGGTGATGTGGGTCTTCTTCAGGAAAATCTTGCGCCCATTCCTGTAGTTGTCCTTTCGCCCCGATCTTATAAGGGGCTATTTCTGAAAGGGCCTTGTCGATTTCATCTATAAGCGAAGGGTCGGTGTCAAGCTCGATAGCCGCGCTTCTGGTGTCGGCAAGACATTCGCGAATCATGGCAATGTCGGCAAATCCTCCGGCGCTTGTGGCCACCGCCTTTCCGTCGGGGGCTATGAATCTGTTTTCGGGAGAAGTGGAAGGGGAAGTTATAAGATTTCCATTCTTGTCTCTCACCAGCCATGCCAGGCAAAATTCAGCCGCTCCTTTTAGAGTGGGGTAATATTCCTGAAGAAATTCTTTGTCTTTTGTGAATAGGTAGTGCTGCCAGATGTGCGACACCAGCCATGCCCCGCCCATGTTCCAGTTAGCCCACATAGGCTCGTCATTGCCATAACCTACGGGGCATGTCATCCCCCATATGTCGGAGTTATGTCCCATGCACCATCCGCGGTCTATTCCATAATATTCTCTTGCCGTGGTTTCACCGGTGTTTGGCAACTGTTTGACAAAAGAGAGAAGAGGGCGGTGCATTTCGCTAAGGTTGGTTACTTCTGCCGGCCAGTAGTTCTCTTCGAGATTGATGTTGGCCGTGTAGTTTGATCTCCAGGGGGCGTAAGGGTATTCATTCCACAAGCCTTGCAGATTTGCCGGCACTCCCTCTGTTCGCGAGCAGCTAATCAGCAAATAGCGTCCATATTGGAAATATAGTTCCTCAAGGTCGGGGTCATAATTATTATGGTCATAGTATTCTTTCAAACGAATGTCGGTTGGGAGGATGTTGAGAGATTCGTCGGATTCTCCCAAGTCGATATTCACGCGTGAGAAGAATCCGGAATAGTCTTTCTGATGGCGAGTGGCAATATCTTCAAACGAATATTTGAGCGCTTTGTCAGCTCGTGAGTCGGCTATTCCTTTGTAGTCAATCCCGGATTTGGCCGGGTTTACTGAAGAACCGCCGAAATTGGTGGCTATAGTTATATAGATTGTGAGGTCTTTTGCGTCGGTCACTCTTAAAGTTCCGTCGGTTGCCGAGATTTTACCCGATTCAGACAATGCGTTGACGTCTGTGCGGAAATGGGTGCCACGATTAGGGTCATACATCAGTTTCTCATCTGTTTTCCCATTTTCGTTAGTCACCATGAATCCATAAGAAGCATATCCGTCAGAAGTGATTCGCCCGGCAGACGATTCAGTGGTGTGGTTGAGTGGTGAGTCAAATGAAATTGTGAGGCTTATTGGCTGAGCGGCTGTGATTCTGACGGCTATCAGGCTGTCGGGAGCAGAAGCCAGATATTGTGTGAGTATTTTGTTGGAGCCTCGCTTATACTCCACAGAAGCGATAGCATTGTTGAGGTTGAGTTCTCTGTGATATTCAGAAATTTCGGAGTTGTCGTCAAAATCGATGAATACGTTTCCGAGAGGCTGGTAATACTGGCTTGAGTGGCCTTGCATTTTGTGTTGAATGGCCTCTGCTTTTGAATAATCTCCATTTGATAATGCTTCGCGGATTTGAGGAAGATGCTGATATGCTCCGGGATTGTAGGCGGCAGTGTCGGGCTCTCCGCTCCACAGGGTGATGTCGTTGAGAGATATGCGTTCGCGCACGGGGTTGCCATAAATTATAGCACCTTGAGAGCCGTTGCCAATAACAAAAGTCTCTTCAAAGAAGTCGGCCGGGCGATTGAATTTAAGTTTCATATCGTTTGCCGTTGCAAACATCGGCAATAAGAGGGCTGTTAATAATAATATCTTTTTCATGAAGAATGCGAATCCGGAAGAGAACAGGAGTTGTTATTACGATTGTTAGTCCGGTCTCTTCCGGCATTAATAAAAATATCAGGTTGTAGAAATTATGTCAGAACGGATATTTTCCGGCTTCTGAGCCATCCATTATAGCATTAACGATTTCCGGCACTTTTATGTTGCCTGAATATCGGTCAATGATTTCGCCGGTGTCCCATAGGAAAGGGACAAGCCCTCTTTCTTTCCCGAATTGCGACACGCATTTATCGAAATATGCGCGTGAAGCGAGATAGTATTCAGCCTCGGCGCCGGAAAGGTTACGCTGCAGAATTGCACCATATTCGCCGATTACAACGGGAATGCCCCTGTCAACAAAAAGTGCTTTCATTTTATCGAACTGCCCCTTCATGTAGTCCTCTTCTCCCCGGGAGCAATTTCGGTCGGAGCCTGACATATGGTTACGCTCCCCCCAGAAATATTGCATTTTGCCCCAGTCCTCATCTTTCTCCATTCCGCAGAAGTTCCACGGGTCATAGTAATGTATTTCAGCCATCAGGCGGTCCGGCACTATGTCTGTGGGGATTGACTTCATTAATTTTTCGGTCAAGTCAATGTTGGTTGCGGGGCCTTGGAAGATAAGAGTTCTTTCAAGGTTGTTGCCGCCGGCGGCTCGGACTGCATCGATGAATGCCTGTTCGTATTCGAGGAGCACACTCATTTCTGACTCTCCGAATTCATTTTGGCGGCTTTGGTAAGGCTCGTTTGTGCCGGCAAACATAAGACGCTCGTTGAATGCACTGAAACGTTCGGCAATCTGGGTCCATAACGCTTTCTGCTTGGGAAGCACGGCGGGCTTGGCGGCTTCATTCACATTCTCTTCAAGCCATCCTCCGTCCCAGTGGATATTTATGATTGCATACATTCCGTTATTGATGCAATACCCAATCACTTCCTCTACGCGGTTGAGCCACATGGGGTCGATGGTATAGTTGTTTTTGTCGATGATATAGCCGTTCCATGCGCAAGGGATTCTCACGGCATTGAAACCTGCGGCTTTTATTCCCTTGATGTATGCTTCGTTCACTTTAGGATTACCCCATGCTGTTTCTGATGGGTTTCCGTTTGAAATGGCTTCAAGAGTGTTCCCGATGTTCCAGCCGGCGTGAATGTCGGCGGCAATCTGTTTTGCAGTCATGTTAAGAGGAGCATCAGGCTTTCGTCCCTCGCCGGCTTCCTGCGATATTGTGACGGTAAGAGTGCCAATTTCGGAGTTGTTGATCGCAGACACTACGATTGAGCCTTTGCGCGACATTGGTGTCTGATTCTTTTGTACGGTGAAAGCTATAGTGGCCACCTGCGGGTTTCTTGTCTTTGTGATTGAAATCCAATCGGCCGATGACTCCACCTCATAGTCAAGGTTATATTTCAGTTCAAAGTTTCCGTTGCCTCCTTCGGCTGAAAATGGTTTCTCTGCCTCTGCCACAGATGCCTTGTCTGCTTCAAGCACCGGTTTAGCGTGCTGTATAAGTTTCACTTCAGCAGAGTTTGCGCCGGCTTTTACAGTGGCGATAGCCGAGCGTTTGTTGCCGCCGAGGTTTTCAGTAGCCGTAAAAGTTATTTTATATGTATTGTTCAGAGTGCCGGTTGTCTCAAAAGAACCAACTGCAACCCAAGATTCCGATATTGTCACTTCCGGTTTTACCGGAGATATGACAGTCAGTATTATGTTGTCTCCCTCAACGGGGAAGTACAATGTCTCGGCAGAGCATTTGAATTCTTCAGAGACGCCTTTCCCGGGTTCATCTTTGTTGCCGCAAGCTGTGGCTGTGACGAACATTGTGAAAATCGTTACAAAACAGAATAAACGAAAGAACCGAGTCTTGCAATGGTCAATAAAGTTTTTTTCCATTGAAAAGAATTATAGTTACAGGTAAACAATCGAGTTGACAAGAAAAAGCGACCACGTTCGCTTGCAGTTGCAAAATTACAAAATTAAAAGGAATAAGTGATATTAAATTGTACATTCTTAGGGTGCTAAAAATGACATGCGGGGGATATGAAATGTTAACAATGTGGGTATCAAATGTATATTTTTTTGTTGTAAGACGTTTGTAGTTAATTAACTAAGAATTGGTTGATGATAAAAGTGTGAATAAAATTTGTAGGATTGCTCAACATTCGTTTATTTTGCAATACAATATGTTAACCTTATGCGATTAAAATTGATTATTCTGATAGTTCTTGTATTTCAGTTGCCCTTGCATATTAAGTCGAAAGAGTCACCTTTGGATATGCGCCATCTGGAAACGCTGACAAGTCTGTCAAACACTAAAATAAACTCGGTTTATAAGGATTCACGCGGATTTCTTTGGATAGGCACGTCTTCCGGCTTGTGCAGATATGATGGCTATTCTGTCAAGATGCATAGAGAAGACCATCCGGAGGGCACAAGTGTTTTGAATAATTATGTTGGCGAGATTCAAGAGGATGGGGCTGGAAGACTGTGGATTTATGCTGAAGGGAAATATCGGATTTATGATCCCGACACCGGCGAACTTATAGATAATCTTGTGCCGTATCTTAAAGAGAAAGGTATAGAAGGGGATGTCACAGATGTCTGTGCCGGTGAGAATGCGATATGGATTGCTGTCAGCGGCAAAGGAGTGTATGTGTTGAGAAACGGTGCAGACAGGGGAGTGCTCGCCTCCGGCGATATTCTTAAAGGTAAAAGAGTGTCGGACATAGACAACGCCGGTTCTTCCATTGCGTGTGTTGCCACCGATGGCTCACTGACTTTTGTGAATCCAGAAACTCTAAAGGTAGAGATGCAAATAGATAATCCTATGGTGAAGTCGATAGAGCCGGATTCCGATTATTTTTATGAGATGTATGCCGATAAAGATGGAAGGATATGGGTGTTTCATAATGATATTCTTACTGCTTACGACTGCAAGGCAAATCGTTGGCTTGCAGATGCTCTGCCATCAAAAGAACGGATTGGCGTGGTGAAAAATATTTTTCAAGACCACAAGGGGCGTATGTGGATTGCGCGCGACCACTGCGGGCTTGCACAGATGTTGAAAACCAAGGATGGATTTGAGATAGAAGACTACGATGAATCAGGAGAACTGAAAGGGAATAACACCATTATTTGTTTCAATGAAGACAAAGACGGCACTCTTTGGATTGGAACTTATAAGCAAGGTCTGTTTTCTTATAATGAGAGTGTTGATAAGTTTGAATTGATTGAATTGGGAGACGTGAACTGTATGGTGCCGGCTGATGGTCAAAATATGTGGGTTGGCACAGACAGTTCAGGCGTTTTAAAATGGAATCCGGTGGACAATACCTGCCATAAGGTTTCTGAATCGGGACATGGCTCATTGCCGGCAACCATAACATCCATGGCCACTTCTAAAGACGGCACACTTTATATTGGCTCATTTTCCAAAGGATTGACGAAATATAAGGATGGGGTGTTTTCGCGTATCGTCACTAACAGCAGTCTTGACGATAATTTTGCATGGGGTCTTACTTTTGATAAAGACGGGAATCTATGGGTGGGAACTCTTGGCGCAGGATTATATAAAATTGACACTGCCACGGGAGAGACTGTTGAATATAACGATGCCAACAGCGGGCTGTCAAATAATTATGTGTTGTCTTTGATATGTCTGCGCGACGGCAAAATATATATAGGCACTTCCTACGGACTTTCAATATATGATCCGCAGACCGGCAAAATTGAGTCGCATATGAATGAGCCGGATGAAATCAACCTGAGCCACAGGGTGTTTACGCAAATTTATGAGGATTCAAGAGGGCTTATATGGATAGCGACGGGAAGCGGTCTTAAAGTTATCGACAGGAAGAGGAAGTCGCTTCAAGACATAAAGTTACGCGACGATAAGAGCCAGTATTATATTCTTGGCATAATAGAAGATAACGGGGGCTCGATGTGGGTGGCAGAAGGTGCCTATCTTATAAACCTCAAAGTCAAATATGACCCTCATTCCGGAGAACTTGGTGTGTCGCCTATTGTGTATGACCAGGCTGACGGTGTGCAGAACTGTGAATTTAATCAGCGTTCTTTTGCCAAGCTCTTGTCGGGCGATATTGTTGTAGGAGGACTTTACGGAATCACCCGTTTCTCGCCCTATGACATGAAGTTCAACACGTCATGTCCGAAGGTGATGTTCACGGATATATCTATGTCGAGCCACAAGATAATGATTGGCGAAGAGGTTGACGGCAGGATTGTGATGGACAAAGGACTCAATCAAGGAGTTGAATTACAGTTTAATCACAATCCGGAGGAGTTTACGGTTTATTTTGCCACCGACAATTATGCTTTGCCGCAGAAAACAGTTTTTAAGTATAAGCTCGAAGGATACAACGACACCTGGATCACAGCGCCGCGAGGGGTGAATCATGTAACCTACACTAATCTGTCGCCCGGACATTACTCCCTTTTAGTCAAGGCTATAAATGGCGACGGCTATGAAAGCGAGAGTGCGGCCTCACTCAAAATATATGTTCATCCGCCATTCTGGGCAACTCCTGTTGCTTATGTGTTTTATGTGCTGATGGTTCTGTGTGTGGTTTATTTTGTGGCAAGAGTAGTGAAAAACAAGGAGCGAAAGAGATTCGAGCAAAAGCGTCATGAAGATGAATTGAGAAAACAGGAAGAAATCAATCAGTTGAAATTCAAATTCTTTACTAATGTTTCTCATGATTTGCGAACACCTCTCACTTTGATTGTGACCCCTTTGGATGCTATGCTCAAAGAGTCGACCGATGTGAAGCAGACAAAGCGGCTCACTCTTATGCGCAATAATGCGATGAGGCTCTTGACGCTTGTGAACCAGCTGCTCGACTTCAGAAAAACAGAGATGGCAGAGCTTCGCCTCAATCCGGCGGAGGGAGACATTGTGTCGTTTGCAAAAAACGTGTGTTCATCATTTCTGAATATGTCGGAAAGGAAAAATATTAATCTTTCGTTTTATTCAGACCGCGACAAAATTGAACTCTCGTTTGATGCCGACAAAATGGAGAAAATCCTGATGAATCTTCTCGGCAACGCCTTTAAATTCACTCCGTCAGGCGGAAGAGTTGATGTGACGGTGGAATGTATAGACGGGGATAATAGCATGTTGCGGATAAAGGTGGCCGATACCGGAAAGGGCGTGGCCGACAAAGATAAGCCGCATATATTTGAGAGGTTCTATCAGGTGGACGACGATGGCTTCTCACATACCGGTATGGGGAGCGGCATAGGGCTGAGCATGGTCAGCGAATATGTGAGACTTCATGAAGGCTCTGTGAGAGTGGTTGATAATGTGGAGAAAGGGAGCGTGTTTATCATTGATTTCCCTATGCGCCACACGGCTGATAAACTCAATGCGGCTTCTTCTGTAGGGCCGGAGCTTCTCGAGCCGGGTGATGAAACAGATAAGGAATCTGATAAAGAGGCGGCAGCGTCCGGAGATCGTCCGGTGGCGCTTGTGGTTGATGACAACCCCGACATGACTGAGCTGATAAAAGATGGCATAGCTGAAGGCTTTGATGTAGTTACTGCCTCAGACGGCGTGGAGGCTCTTGAAAAGATAAAAGAAGTTGTGCCGTCGATTATAGTGGCCGACCTCATGATGCCTCGCATGGATGGCATTGAGTTATGCAAGCGATTGAAGTCCGATAAGTCAACTTCCGGCATTCCGATTATAATTCTTACCGCCAAACATGATCTCGGCACCAAGGTAGAGAGCTTGACAGTGGGCGCTGACGATTATATCACGAAACCCTTTAATCTTGATGTGCTTTGGCTTAGAATGAAAAAACTCGTTGAACTTACCTCTTCCAAGACGCATAGAGGGTTGATCGACCCGGAACCTGACGAGATAAAAATTACGCCGTTAGATGAGAAATTTATTGAGAAAGCCGTGAATTATGTGTCAGACAACATAGACCGCTCTGACTTGTCGGTTGAAGAACTCAGCGACAAGCTCGGCATGAGCCGTGTCCGCTTATATAAGAAAATAAAACAGATCACGGGAAAAACTCCGATTGAGTTTATAAGAGTGATTCGTTTGAAGAGGGCCGCACAGCTTTTGCGTGAGAGCCAGTTGAATATTTCTGAAATAGCCTATCAGACAGGATTTAATAATCCAAAGGTTTTCAGCAAATATTTCAAGGAAGAATTCGGTGTTCTCCCCTCGATTTATCAAGAAAATGAGGGATGTGAAACAAATTATACCATATAATTCACATTCGGATACTCCATGCTGTCAAATGCCGCCGACAGTTTCAACAAGACAAGACCCGCCGGCGACATTATTAGTAGTAATTTTGAAAATCAAAAATACGGGCATTGAGAAGCATGACGAAAACAGGTAATAATTCCTTTCGTCCACCTGTCAATCATAAAGAGGGCGTCCCCGACGGAGACGCCCTCTTTATGATTGACAGGTGGATATTCCTGACTTTTATTATCTTACCACTACCATGGCAGACACGCTGCCGGCACGCACTACATACACACCCGGTTCAAGACCTATAGCCAGAACAGAATCTGACACTACACCGGACTTAACCACTCTGCCATCCAATGCGCAGATTGTATAGTCGTTTCCTTCAAGGCCGTTGATGTATACATAACTTCCTCTTGAATAAACCGATGCCTCCGAAGAGTTGATTCCGTCAACCTCAGTGAGAGTAGAGAAATCAATCTTATATGTATAAACCAATGTGTATTCCTGCGTAACTCCATATTTGCTGTCAAACATTAATTTGACCCATTCTTTGTCCATCAGTTCCTGCGGCAGATAGAAATCTACAGTAGTCCAGCCTGTGCCGGGTTCCACCTTGCCGATTTCCACAGGTTCATCCATATCGTAAGACTGTCCGAGAAGAGTGATTTCATCTGCAATCATCTCTCCTGTCCACATCTCAAATGATGCAAGCACCGTCTGTGACTCCTCTTTGTTATCTCTCATAGTAGAGAATTTGGGAAGCGCCATGCGTGAACATGATTCTCCGTCAACACCGGGGAATGCCACAATTGCAGAATGATCATACTTGTCAAAGATTTCCTGTAGCTGATAAGGAGGAATAGTATACAACATCGCATACCTGTATTCTACTGAAGGATATTCGAGAGTAACAGGATAACACTGCATCTGATCATTTTCAAATGTCTCATTCATAGGCAAAGTGTATGGCTTGCCAACTACGACAGGCGTATTTGCGCTTAATCCTTCTCCTGCCTCATTCAACGGCACCAGATAGATATTGGATTGTGTCATATAATCCGATTCCGGGAACGTGTACACAAATTCCTGACTTCCGTCAGTGACCTCGCCAATATCTATTGTGCTCCATCCAATTTCGTAATATAATCGGTAGTTCAAGTTTTCCGCATTGAAGTAATGCCCGTCAGCGCCTTCCTCCGGGGCATCCCAGGTAAGAGTGACAGTAAGATTGTCGGCGCCAACTGTAGCCTTCAGATTTCTTGGAGCTCCCGGACGGTCCTTGCCGGTGAACACCGACACAGAAGTGCTTTGACCCGTCTTGTCTCCTATTGAAGACTCAACAATAATTTCATTCATGCCCTGAGCTGTGGCAATCTCAACTTTCTGAACCGAACCAGGTTTGCCGCTCACGCTATTGGAATTATCTCCACATCTTACAGTGGCAGTGACCTCTGTGTCGGCGGGGATGTCCCTTCCAAGCAAATCCTTGACAGGCATAGTCAGTGTCACCTCGGCAGAAAGTTTGCCTTCGGGTGCGCACTCTGCCGTAACGTCTGTACATACGGAAGGCGAGTCTGCCGGAATATCAGTAAGAGTTATGGCAATATTTTTCACAGCCACCGGGTTAGCGAACTTCGCGCTGCGGCATTTGAAAACTATGTAATATGTGCCTTCCTCCGGAATCGAAAAGACCTCTCCGTAATTTTTGTATTCATTTTTCTGGGCCTCAAAATCCGAGATTACAATTTGTGATCCCTCTTCTTCTAAATATGATTTCATAAGATATACCGACAACTGTGGGTTGGCTCCCCAATTGTCTGTAATCTTCGCGTCAAAATTAACGGAATAGATTGCCTCTTTGTCTGAGAATGCTATCGGAGGGGTGGCCAGAAGGCATTCCGACATATCGCTGTATGGAGAAGTTGTGGCAAACGCCTGCTCACCGTCACTGTATCCCCACATCACATCGGTTCCTCCTGCCGATATATTTTGGAACAAAGCCGCCTCCTCTACTGTCGGAGAGAAAATCGCGTCAAGTTTCAACGGGCTTCCATAATGAGCAGGATTTGACACCCCGCTTTCCGATTCGAGGTCTCCGCATATTGCTCTCACCTCCGCGATATGCTTCGAATAAGGACTTTCGGCAGAAACAGAGAATGTTAATTCTGTCTCGGATGTCTCACCTACATACTCGTCGTTTATATAAACCTCATAGAACAGGTCATCAAGATTCAGATAGCCTTCGTTGACACCTTCAGACACAGCATCCCATGTCACCTTCCCTTCAGTAAGCGTAACATTCTGTGGTGTTCTCGGAGTGTCGTTGCCCACATACACATACATCTTGTCAGACGGTCCTTTGTGCCCGTTGTTAGCGGCTGACATCTCCAGGAAATGCATTCCCTGTTCGACTGTCACGGAAGCCACGGCCTCTGTTCCGGGCATGCCCTCTCCGGAGGCGGCCTCAACGCCATCCACAAGAAGAGTCCATGTCAGCGTCCCTGTGGCCTCGTCGCCTCCTGCGAGAACAGTCGGCAAAGTATAGTTGAACGAACCGGACAAATCACCCCCTGAAAAATTCTGCGACACAAACTCCGGTCGCAAAGGAGCCTCCTCGTCACGCGGATTAGTGTTTACAAAAAATGTGATAGCCTCCGCATTCGGCAACTGAAGCACTTCTCTCACAAGACCGCATTTAAGGTCTATACGATAGAGAATCGTATTCCAATCTCCCGTAGAGGCTGCAAAGAGAAATTCATCCTCAACAGGCAAATAAGTGAACCCATGAACGTAATTCGACTTCATCGACGGCAGATTGATGTCCATAAGCTCCTCATAATCGCCTGTCTCCTGATTTACTATGACAATTTTCTTCGATTCGGTAACGGCATATACATTCTTGTCATACGGATTGTAGCATATGCCGTAGCAATATTGAGTGTAATTGATATTCTTCACGATAGTGGCCGGCGCGTCAAGGTCATCCATATCAAGATATTTCACGCACGTCCAGTTCTTCTCATCGGGACCGATGCCGAATATACGGTTTGTGTCAGGAATATAGGTACATTGACGGAAATATGGCAGCCAGTCGCCCGGGCCGAGGTCTACAGAAGAAAGCAGCTTCCCGGAATCGAAATCAAGTTCGTCATATCTGAGAATCGTGACTTTATCATCTTCCATATACGTATTTATGCCACACAGGCGTCCATTGTTGAGCCAGCCGTTGAAGAGATAACTGTCGTCAGTTTCCGGTTTCCACAAAAAGGAAATATCCCCGTTTAAAGAGATGTTGTACAAACCCATCTCCGACAGATTATTAGTGAGGGAATAGGCATAAAGCCCGGACCCGTAGACATCCTCAGGCAACTTCTGGGTGTTCAATGCCATAGCAGCTTTCCCGACAGAGCCTCCCGAGGGATGGCCATCCACAGACGCGGCTGACATGCCGGACGCCGACATGGACAGGGCAAGAAAAAAAAACATGATGGTTAAGTTCTCTTTTTTCATAAAAGTAAAATTTAAAATGAATCACACGCCACACCTGCCGTCCGGCATTGCGCGGACGGCAGACACAACACTAAAGTATTAAAACACTAATTTCTTTACATAAGTATCATTCCCGGATGTGACTCTCAACACTATCGGACCGGAGAAGCTGGAGGCGTCTACTTCCATATATGCGCCATCCACATGAGAGGAATGTAGGCAATAGCCATGCATATTATATGCGTCGACAGTAATATCAGCAGCCATTGATTCGACAATCAGCATATTTCCCTGGCGTGAAATATTGACTCCATCCGCAAAATGCACCTCCTCCACAGAAGACGTGTTATAGTCGGAGGCTCCCATTTTAGCGGCGCTAAGCACCTTCCCTGTGGCATTGTCAAGCAGTAGAATCACAATGTGTGTGTTTTTCCAGTCCTGAACTCCATTGCTGCCCACTTTATTAATCAGCGGAAGTTCAAACGATAGCGTAAATTCCTGTTCTTCATTTACTGTCCATGTGGCCGGCAAGGTAGCCCCCGCGCCACCTCCGAGATAACTGTTGAAAATTCCTCTCGCCACATGTCCATAGGTTATAAGAGGGAACGGTATAATATCTCCAGACTCGCAATACTCTTTAAAATAAGGCCATGCATCTTTCCCGAAAGCGCCTTCTATATCCATCTTAGATGCTCCGGAATAATAGTTTGTCTGGTTCCAGTCGGCGTTATTGCCTTTAACATTATCTTCTGTCACAATAGCCACAGCGGTCATGTCCGCACCCGATGTGGAGAAGGAAAGGCGAGGGGCATACTTGACTGTGACCATATCGCTACCATTCTCATCATAAGTCACCTCCTTTATCGACACCGAATATCCGACACGTTCCGATAATATCTCTTCCACAAGCTCAGGACTTTGAGGGTCGCTTAAGACCCGTCGGTTGAACCATGCGTTAGGGTATCCGTTTATTCCGGACTGTCCGAGAAATGGATCAAGATACTCAGGCACACGCATAGGGTCATTACTGCCATGCACCGCGATTCCGATAAACCGGTCACCATACTTATCTGAATACTGATTCAATGCGGCCGTGCCACGAATGCAATAGCCGCACCATGTGGCTGTGCCCTCTTCCATTACGCATACAGACTCAAAACCTTCGGAACATGCCACTGTGGCATTGAAAACAGACGGAGTGGCCCCGTCATAATTGGGGGTTATTGTCAATGCATAGTCCAGGGTTTCGCCAAATTCAACCCTTAAAGGGGTCGGGAACTCCACTTTTGTCTGCATGTACGACCCTCCCAAAGGGGTCTTTGAGACAAAGGTCTGTTCATTGCCCTCATAAGACAGGGTCGCAGTGAAACCGTCACATGGCACAGGCGTAATAGCCCCGACAGACAAAGTGACATTAACGTCTTTCGGCTCAATCAAAAACGTTTCTGTATTATTTGAAACATTTAGGGTATATTCGGCAATCTCTATATCCTTGAATCCAAGAATCTGGGCATTGCGACTTTTGTTGACAAACGCAAGATAAACCTCCGGCCCGGAAATTCCGCTCAAGGATATATACTTTCTCTCACAAACGGGATAGTCTGTATCGTTGGAGGATTTTCCTGTGTAAACAGGCTTTGTGAAGTCTTCAGGATCACATCCTGTGGTAGAGACATAGACCTCATATTTCGGACTGTTGGCACATCCATATGCAAACACGTCAAAAGACAACAATATATCAGAGGGTACATCAGATAAGTCTATAGGCGGACTTATGAGCCACTCATCAGCCGCGCCACCCTCTTCGGTAGTGGAGTTGCTTATATAAACTATGCCGAAATCCTCGAAGTCCATTGGCAAAAAAGCCGGCGACCCGGAGGGGAACACCGTGTTAAGCATTCTGCCAGATTTCCCGATTTCAACTTCTTTCGCAGTCTTGCCGCTTCCCCGGCAACTCCAGTCGCCCAATGGCTTGACCACGCTCGAATTGCGAAAATCGCTTTTAAAATATAAAAGAGAGGGATTTGTCAGGCCATTACATATAAATGTAAAAACAAAGGCCAACAATAATGTCAGTAGAGTTTTTTTCATTTTGATTACTTTTGGTTATCAGATTTGCAAAGTTAAAAAAACATTGACATTAAGATGGCTTTTTTGCCAACATAATTTGCCCTAAATCTTGAATCAGGGCAAATTATGGTCATTTTTGCCTTTGTTTATCATCTGAACGGGCAATCTTTATATACTCCGACGGATTAAGACCTGTCACTTTTTTGAAAGCCACTGTGAATGTATTTCTAGACTTGAATCCAACCTGATTGGCGAGCCATTCTATTGTGAATGCCCCGGAATCAGGAGAATTTATCATGCGGCATGCCCTTTTGATTCGGTATTCGTTAAGAAAAATATTGAAGTTGCATCCCCGGAATTCATTTATCACCTGAGATATGTACTTGTAATTTTCTCCTGTCAGCCTTGCCAACGTCTCCAACGAGAAGCCAGCCAGATAAATCTCCTCCGAATCCATCACATCAAGTATCTTCCGCATTATATCCTCTTTCTGGGTGACACATAGAGCTGAATTCTTATATCTCGAATCCACGGGGCAAACCTCTTCTTCATTCCCGAGTGTCGCCTGAATGCCGGAGCCGGCTGCATCGTCATTCGGCACCTCGTCTGTATGCCTTAGAGAATCTGCGTTGAGCAGCTCTACATTCTTCTCATATAAAGTGCGGTTCAATTTTTTGATCTTGCGGTTCTTGATATAATTAAAAATCAGGATTCCCGTCACGACCAAAGCCACCCCGGCTATCAAGGCGATAAGATTGCGCTGAAAATCGTTCTTCCTTCTCATGGATGAAATCTCTCGGTCTATTTCTTTCATATCCATATACGCACTCATCTCTTTTGCGCTCGCCAGCTGCCGATAACTGAGAAGACTGTCTTTCAGGTTGAGATAAAGTGTCCGGAACTCCAATGATTTATCCTGACGGCCGGTCTGCGCATAGAGGCCGGACAAAGCGTCGCATATGAGCAGGCGGTAATCCTTGACGCCATAATCCAGACTCAAGTCATAAGCCTGCCGGAACTGCTCCTCCGCCTTGCCCAATTGGCCGAGCTTCTTCAAAAGGTCGCCCGATTTGAAATGCGTGTAGATATAATATCTGGCCATCGAATTGGAAATAGGTGGGAAAACATCAAACTGACGGCTGAACCTGTCTAACGCCAAATTATAATCCTTACGGACAATCGCCCTGAAACCCTCGTCGAGCAGCGCCACATATTTGTACCGCCACATTTCCGAAAGGCCGGTCTTGGGGTCGGCTGCCATTTTTTGCAGATTTCTCATCTCTTCCGAGGCCATGACAGTGTCACCCATCGTCGCGGAATTACACAGTAGATTGTCCACCGCAGAAACCATGACCTCATAATCCTTCTCATCGGCGGCCCTCTTGAACGCCAGCTTCTGATAATAGGCTCCCTCTTCACCCAAAGATTTTTCTCCGGTCACTTCCGACATCTCACTGTAGAATATTCCCATGTTAAGATATGGCCTTCCCATAGGCTCTCCGCAATCCTCGCTCAACTCTATGGCCTTTCGCAGGGCCTCATTTGCCGAGGCATAATCGTAGTAATGATAAAAGAAATTAAACCATAGTCCCTTATACGCGTCAATGACTCTCCTCTTGTCGGCCAAAGGCATATCCGGCCTATATCTTTTTGTAACCAGAGTATAGGCAATTATGGCGCTGTCCGGTTTGGCATGTAGTCTTGAATAGTCGTTGCCTAACTTAATCAAAGTGTCTGACGGCAACATCTGAAGCCGCAAATATCCCTCACCCATAACAGTATGGGATGCATTTTCGGCATTATCGTTGTCCGACAACTCTGTATTCTCGTCAGAAACACAACTCATCAACAAGACAAGCAGTAACGTCACTAAAATGGGAACTATCTTCATAAAGGTTCACTTACATTCTAAAATATTTTTCAAATTTATCAATAATTATTGATAAATTTATAATCTCAGACCTAAAAATATGCGCACAAAAAAATAATATCATTAGCCAACATAATAGTGTGCGACACGCGCCTATAATGTAGCCTGCCTTAGCAAACTCGCATTTGAACAGCGGGCATAATCAAACAGTTTTATTAGAACAAAAGCCTTTTCCGATTATCCAAACATGTCAAAAAACGATATCGACTCATCGTTTGATAATCCAAAGGTTTTCAGCAAATATTTCAAGGAAGAATTCGGTGTTCTCCCCTCGATTTATCAAGAAAATGAGGGGCGTGAAACAAATTATACCATATAAGTTAACATTCGGATACCCCATGCTATCAAATGCCGCCGACAGTTTCAACAAGACAAGACCCGCCGGCGACATTATTATTAGTAATTTTGAAAATCAAAAATACGGGCATTGAGAATTAAAAGAAACCTGATGATTTTTCAAGACATTTCCAAGCCCCGGACTCATGAAATAAGAAAAACCTTAAAACCACAAATTAATCATAATAATGAAATTTCGATCTATTTCTGCGCTTTTGCTCGCCGGGCTACTTTCTGCCTGCAGCTCCGGCAAATTTGAGAAGTCGTCAGATGGTGTGACCGTCAACATCTCTTCGCAAAATGAGAATGATGTGCGAAAAGTGCGTCTTCAGGTGTTTGGTGACAAGATTATCAGGGTGTCGGCTACACCGGATAAAGAGTTTTCAAACGACACGAGCCTTGTTGTGCTCAAACCGGCTGACAATATAAAATTTGATGTAGAGGAGACTGATTCAACAGTATCGGTTGTGACCTCTGCCGTGAAGGCCACGGTGTCGCTTGCCACAGGCGAGGTCAAGTTTTACAACAAGGAAGGGAAACTGATTGTTGCGGAAGCAGAAGGCGGCCGCGAGTTCACGCCGATTGAGGTGGAAGGGACTAAGGGCTACACAGTGCGCCAGGTGTTCCAGAACCTGAACGAAGAAGAAGGCATATATGGTCTTGGTCAGCATCAGTCTGACGAGTTCAATTATAAAGGGAAAAACGAAGAGCTCTTCCAGTACAACACTAAGGTGTCGGTCCCCTTTGTAGTGTCAACCGACAATTATGGCATTTTATGGGACAGCTATTCGCTTTGCCGCTGGGGAAATCCTGACGGATACAAGCAGCTTGGCGGAGTGTTCAAACTCTTCGACAAAGAAGGGAAGGAGGGAGCGTTGACCGGCACCTATGTACCTGCGTCGGCATCTGAGACCACTCTTGTGCAGAGAGAGGATTCAATCTATTTCGAGCATTTGAAGAGGGGAGACCTTGCTCATGTGGTCAACCTTCCGCAGAATTTCAATTTTGCAGGCAGCCACGTCACCTATGAAGGAGAGATCGAGGCATCCAAGACCGGTGAATATAAATTTATTCTCTATTATTCCGGCTATCAAAAGGTGTTTATCAACAATGAGGAGGTTGTGCCTGAGCGTTGGCGCACTGCCTGGAACCCCAATAGTTATAAGTTCTCTTATAATCTTCAGGCCGGACAGAGGGTGCCTGTAAAAATTGAATGGGAGCCTAACGGATCTGTGGCTTATTGCGGATTGCGTGTGTATGACCCTCGCGACCCCAAAGACCAGATGAACATGAGCTGGTGGGGAGAGATGCAGGATGAAATCGACTATTACTTTGTGTATGGCGACGACATGGATGATGTGATAAAGGGTTATCGCACACTCACCGGCAAAGCCCCCATCATGCCTAAATGGGCTATGGGATATTGGCAGAGCCGTGAGAAATATAACACTCAGGAGGAGGTGCTTTTCACACTTGCTGAGTTCCGTAAACGTAATATCCCTATCGATAACATTGTTATTGACTGGCTGCATTGGAAGGAGGATTCGTGGGGAAGCCATGAGTTTGACCGCGAGCGTTTCCCGGATCCCAAGGGTATGGTTGATTCTATTCACGACATGAACGGGCGTGTCATGATTTCTGTGTGGCCAAAATTCTATGTCACTACTGATCATTACAAGGAGTTTGATAAAAACGGCTGGATGTATAAACTGCCCGTTCAAGACAGTATCCGCGACTGGGTAGGCCCCGGTTATCTCGGTTCTTTCTATGATGCCTATGACCCGGAAGCCCGTAAACTCTTCTGGAGCCAGATTAATGACCATTATATGCCTCTCGGCATAGATGCATGGTGGATGGATGCTTCTGAGCCTAATATCCGCGACTGCACCGACATTCAATATCGCAAAGACCTTATCACCCCCACAGCCCTCGGGCCTTCGACAAAATATTTCAATGCTTATGCGCTTGAAAATGCCGATGCCATATATAACGGACAAAGGGGTGTAGACCCTGACAAGCGTGTATTCCTGCTCACCCGTTCAGGATTCGCCGGGCAGCAGCGTTATTCCACTGCCACTTGGAGCGGCGACATCGCTACCCGCTGGGAGGACATGAAAGCGCAGATCTCTGCCGGCCTTAACTTTGCAATGAGCGGTGTGCCCTGGTGGACCATGGACATCGGCGGATTCTGTGTGGAAGACCGTTATGTGAAGGCTGCGGCAGAATATGGCAAGACAGGAAAGGAGAATGCCGACCTAAAAGAATGGAGGGAACTCAACACAAGATGGTATCAGTTTGGTGCATTCTCTCCGCTTTTCAGGGCTCACGGACAGTGGCCTTATCGCGAGATATTCAACATCGCGCCTGAAAGTCATCCTGCATATAAGTCGGTTGTGTATTACACAAATCTTCGCTACGACATGATGCCCTACATCTATTCGCTTGCCGGGAAAACATATTTTGATGACTACACTGTGATGCGACCGATGGTTCTGGAATTTACCGCCGACCCAGCCACCCGCGATATTCAAGATCAGTTTATGTTTGGCAATGCGTTGCTCGTGGCGCCGGTTTACAGCTATGGCTCCCGTTCACGCGAAGTATATTTCCCGAAAGGGGCTGTGTGGTATGATTTCTATACAGGCAAAGTGGTGTCTGACGGCGGCAATACGCTCAAGGTGTCGGCCTCGTATGAAGAGATTCCTCTGTTTGCCCGCTCCGGGGCTATAATTCCTTTCGGGCCTGCCATTCAATACACCGACCAGAAGCAGGCCGACGAAATCAATCTTTACGTCTATGCCGGCTCTGACGGTGAGTTCACTCTCTATGAGGACGAGAATCTGAATTATAATTACGAGAAAGGGAAGTATGCCATGATACCCTTCAGTTATGACAATGCCGGCGGGGTGCTCACAATTGGTGACCGCAAGGGTGAGTTCCCGGGAATGTTGCAGACCCGCAAGTTTAATGTCATAAAAGTGTCGCCCGACCATGCTGTGGGTTATTCCCGTGAGGCCAAAGGCACTGAGGTTGAATACTCGGGAAAAAAGATCGAGGTTAAGTTATAATTTAGGTTAAGTTACAGAAGATGAATAATTCGGTAAAAAGGATTGTTGTCTCAGCGATTATTGTATTGGCGGCCGTCATGTCGGCCGCCAATGCGGTCGCCGCCGACAGCCGCGCCGTGAATTTCGACAAGGGATGGCATTTCTCTCTGTCTGATTCTCCGGCAATGTCTTCACCGGCCTTTGACGATTCGTCATGGCGCGTGCTCAACCTTCCGCATGACTGGGCCATTGAAGGCAGTTTCAGCGAAGACAACCCTTCAGGCACCGGCGGCGGTGCGCTCCCAGGGGGTGTGGGATGGTATCGAAAGACTTTCCGTGTCCCTGCCGACATGAAAGGGAAGCAGATATATATAGATTTTGACGGCGCTTATATGAACGCTACCGTCTATATCAACGGACATGAACTCGGCACCCGTCCTTATGGATATGCTTCGTTCAGCTATGACATCACTCCGTGGCTGAAGCCTGACGGTGAAAACGTTGTGGCTGTTCGCGTTGACAATGCAGAGCAGCCAAACTCCAGATGGTATAGCGGATGTGGAATCTACAGGCATGTGTGGCTGCGTGTGCTGAATCCGGTGCATGTGGCATTTTGGGGCACATTTGTGCGTCAAGACAATGTGTCGGCATCGCAGGCCGGGTTCACAGTGATAACAGATGTTGAAAACTCCGGCAGAAAGGGTGTGAGGGGCGTTCTCAAGACAGAAGTTGTGGCCCCCGACGGCCTTGTAGTGGCCTCTGACATTTCACCCTTACGTCTGAAAGAGGGCGAGTCTTCTACGGTGGAGCAGTCAATGAATTTCAAAAATCCCTTGTTTTGGAGTGTGAAGGCTCCGAATCTTTATAAGGTGGTGAGCAGGATTGAAATCGACGGGCAGACTGTGGATGAATATAACACGGTCACCGGATTCCGCAATCTTGAGTTTGATGCTGAAAAGGGATTCTCTCTCAATGGAGAGAGAATGAAAATCAATGGCGTATGTCTTCACCATGATGCGGGCGCCCTTGGTGCGGTTGTGAATCGTGCGGCTATTGCAAGACAGCTGTCTATTCTTAAAGAGATGGGCGTAAACGCAGTCAGAAGCAGTCATAATCCGCCTGCTCCGGAGTTGCTCGAACTTTGCGACTCTATGGGTGTCATGGTGATGGATGAGACGTTTGACATGTGGCGCAAGAAAAAGACTTCTCATGATTATGCCCGTTATTTCCCTGAATGGCATGAGCGCGACCTCCGCGACCTTGTGGTGCGCGACCGTAATCACCCGTCGATTATAATATGGAGCATCGGAAACGAGGTGCTTGAGCAATGGAGCGACGCTCAGGCCGACACGCTTTCTCTTGAACAGGCCAACCTGATTTTGAATTTCGGACATGGCAAGGATATGCTTGCCGATGAGAGTGCGCCGCTTTCTGTCAACTCTTTGCTGACTCGTAAACTTGCTGACATGACCAGGGAACTTGACCCTACTCGTCCTGTCACTGCCGGATGCAATGAGCCGGATCCGGGCAACCACTTGTTCCGTTCAGGAGCGCTCGACATAATCGGCTTCAACTATCACGACGACTGGTTTAAGGATGTTCCTAAGAATTTCCCGGGAAAACCGTTTATCGTTACGGAGAGCGTTTCCGCGCTTCAGACCAGGGGCTACTATAGAATGCCTTCAGACAGCATGTTTGTGTGGCCGGAGCGTTGGGACAAACCTTTCTACGACCCTTCGTTCTCTTGCTCGTCATACGATAATTGCCATGTGCCTTGGGGCAACACTCATGAGGGCACCATGCGCAATGTGGAAGATAATGATTTCATTATGGGCCAGTTTGTGTGGACCGGTTTTGATTATCTTGGAGAGCCTACACCTTATGGATGGCCCGCGAGAAGTTCTTATTTCGGCATAGTTGACCTTGCCGGATTCCCTAAAGACTCTTATTACATGTATCAGAGCCGCTGGCGCCCTGACATGAATGTGCTGCATCTTTTTCCTCACTGGAACTGGAAAGAGGGTGAAGAAGTTGACATGTGGGCGTATTTCAACAATGCCGACGAAGTTGAACTTTTCCTTAACGGCGAAAGTCTCGGCGTGAGAAAGCCCGATGAAAAGAGCTGTCATGTGATGTGGAGAGTCCCGTTCACCCCCGGGGAACTTGTGGCTGTGAGCCGTAAGGATGGCCGCGAGGTTATGCGCGACACTGTGAGAACCGCCTCGGAGCCTTACGCAATAAGGCTTACTCCAGACAGAAATGAAATTAAAGCCGACGGCACAGACCTCAGTTATGTTACGGTTGAGGTTGTTGATAAAGACGGCAACATTTGTCCGCTCGCGGAGAATGAGATTTCGTTCACAGTCAGCGGCAGCGGGTTTAATGCAGGTGTGGACAATGGTTCCCCAATATCGCTTGAGCCGTTCAAGTCTGACCGCCGTAAGGCTTTTTACGGTAAGGCTCTCGTGATTTTGCAAAATAACGGAGAGAAAGGCGACATAACGGTGAAGGCCGCCTCTCCGGGGCTTAAAGATGCTAATTTTACAATTAAATCAATCTGAAAGAAATGAGAATTAAACATATTTTGACAACAGTTACTGTCATGACAGGCATGGCTATGAGTGCGGAGACGCCTGTATATCTTGACCCGAATGCGCCTGTGGAGGCTCGTGTGGAGGATGCTCTCTCAAGAATGACTCTTGAAGAGAAAGTCGGGCTTTGCCATGCCCAGAGCAAGTTCACGTCGAAGGGTGTGGAACGGCTCGGCATTCCGGAGGTGAGAATGAGCGACGGCCCTCATGGCGTGCGTGCGGAGATTAACTGGAACGACTGGGGATATGCAGGATGGACAAGCGACTCTATCACTGCTTTCCCCGCACTCACCGCGCTTGCCGCAACATGGAATCCCGAGATGTCGGCCCTGTATGGAAAGTGTGTGGGTGAAGAGGCCCGCTATCGCGACAAGAATGTGCTTCTTGGCCCGGGTGTCAATATTTACCGCACACCTCTTAACGGACGTAATTTCGAGTATATGGGTGAAGACCCGTATCTTGCCGGCGAGATGGCGGTGCCATACATTCAGGAGCTGCAGAAAAACGGAGTTGCCGCATGTGTGAAGCATTTTGCTCTCAACGACCAGGAGAAGTGGAGAGGCAGTGTGAATGTGGATGTAAGCGACAGAGCGTTGTATGAGATATATCTCCCGGCTTTTAAGAAGGCAGTGCAGGAGGGCGGCTCATGGTCTATTATGGGTGCATATAATAAAGTGTGGGACCAGCATTGTTGCCATAACGAGCGTCTTCTCCAGGATATTTTGCGTGGAGAATGGGGCTTTGACGGTGCGGTTATCACCGACTGGGGAGGCGCACATGACACTAAGGAGGCCGCGCTTAACGGACTTGACATTGAGATGGGTTCGTATACCAACGGCTTGACGAGCGAAAGTGAATTCGGATATGACGATTATTTCCTTGCCGACCCCTATCTT
The DNA here is from genome assembly GCA_009775365.1 of Muribaculaceae bacterium. Classification (GTDB taxonomy): domain Bacteria; phylum Bacteroidota; class Bacteroidia; order Bacteroidales; family Muribaculaceae; genus Lepagella. The sequence continues at coordinate 69,920 of VSPM01000003.1, read as the reverse complement.
GACATGCTTAAAAGCGGAGAAGTGCCTATGAGCACTGTCGATGACAAGGCCCGAAATATTCTGAGGCTCATATTCCGCACGTCAATGAACACATCAAAGCCTTTCGGCTCTAAATGCACTCCGGAGCATTATGCGGCTGCAAAGGCTATCGGCGACGAATCGATTGTGCTTCTGAAAAACACAGGGATTCTCCCTCTTGATGGCAATAAGTATAATAGCATTTTGGTTGTGGGTGAAAATGCTACCCGCTGTCTGACAGAGGGTGGCGGTTCTTCTGAACTTAAAGTCAAGGATTATGTCTCTCCGTTGTCGGCACTTCATGCATTGTATGGCGACAAGGTGAAATATGCCAAAGGTTATGTAAGCGGACGCTCTCTTTATGAGAAAGAGGATGTGATTCCGCAGGAGGAGTTAGACAAACTCAGGTCTGAGGCCGTGGCTATGGCGAAAGATGCTGATGTCGTGATATATGTGGGTGGACTTAACAAGAATGCGTGGCAGGATTGCGAAAGCACCGACCGTAGGGAATATTCTCTCCCTTTCGGACAGAACGAACTCATCGAGGAACTTATCAAGGCAAATCCCAATATAGTGATAGCCAATATCACAGGCAACGCTTATGAGATGCCGTGGATTGAGAAGGTGCCTGCCGTGCTGCATCTGTCTTATCTCGGCACCATGGGAGGGGCAAGTCTTGCTGATGTGGTTGCCGGAAAGGTTAACCCCTCGGGTAAACTGCCGTATTCCATACCTGTGAAACTTGAAGACTGCGGTGCTAATTCGTTTGGTGTAGAGTCTTATCCGGGTGTGGAGACAGAGAATGGCCCGCGTCAGAAATATATGGAGGACATACTTGTGGGGTATCGCTGGCACGACACCAAGAAGATTCCCGCGCTCTTCCCGTTCGGTCATGGCATTAGCTACACAACTTTCGCATACGGCAAGCCCGTGTTGTCGGCAAAACAGATGTCGGAAGGTGAGGCCATTACTGTGACTGTGCCTGTAACCAACAAAGGAGCTGTAGGCGGGAAGGAGATAGTGCAGCTCTATATCGGAGATGAGAAAGCGTCGGTGTTGAGGCCGGTTAAAGAACTCAAGCATTTCGACAAAATCAGCCTTGCGCCCGGAGAGAGCAAGGATGTGGCATTTACAATAACTCCCGACGACCTCAAGTTTTTTGACGACAAAAAACATGAATGGGTGGCAGAGCCCGGAAAATTCAAGGTCTACATCGGTTCTTCATCTGCCGATATTCGCGCGGTTGATTCGTTTAATTACAAATATAGTTTAAAATAATATAACAATAGGAGAAGGGAGAGCAGTTAACAACTCTCCCTTCTCTGCATGGTTGCTAACTTAAAGGTATGAAAAGTGTGTTTATCTCGTTGTGCGTGGCGTTTCTGCCGTGTGTGTCATCATTAGGCATGAATCCTTATTTGCCATTGTGGGAGCATATTCCTGATGGAGAGCCATATGTGTTTGAAGATCCTGATTGTCCCGGTAAAAAGAGGGTTTATATCTATGGGTCGCACGATATGTTGAGAGACAAATACTGTGGCACAGACCTTGTGGTCTGGTCAGCACCTGTCGATTCTTTAGAGTCTTGGAGATATGACGGGGTGATTTTTGAGTCGAAAAGAGATGCAAACGGAAATCTTTTACATGAAGATGGCAGAGGCGATGTGCTTTATGCTCCGGATGTGGCTCTCCGGATTCTTCCTGACGGCAAAAAAGAGTATTATCTTTATCCTAACAATCAGGAGGGGGGGCGTAATGGAATGGCGGCAAGGTCAGACAGGCCGGATGGCCCTTTCGAGGTTATAAACTGGAATCCTGAGAATGGCAGGGAGACAATAGGTTTGCTTGGTTTTGACCCGGCTGTGTTTGTGGATGAAGATGGCAGAGTGTATGGATATTGGGGTTGGGGGAAATCGTATGCGGCAGAGCTCGACCCCGCCACGATGTCTACTCTTAAGCCGGGATGCGAGGTTGTAGAAGACATGGTTACGCCCCTTGAAGCTGAAGGCGACGGCCATTTCTATGAGGCTTCATCAATTCGCAAGATAGGCGATAAATATGTGTTTGTGTATAGCAGGATGTCTCCTGAAGGAGAATTTGGCCTTCCGCAGTCAAATTATACACTTGCCTATGCGTATGGGGACAATCCTCTTGGCCCATACACTTATGGCGGAGTGATAATAGATGGCAGAGGTAGAGACACCGATGCCTGCGGCAATTCGATGGCGACTGCAACTCCAAACGGAAACACTCATGGAGGCATTGTGGAAATTAATGGCAGGTGGTGGGTGTTCTATCATCGTCAGACAGGGCTCGACGAGTATGCGCGTCAGGCGATGGTGGCTCCAATAGAGGTGGCTGTCACTCCGGGGGCGGGAGGCAAAGTCGTGATAACAGAGGGAGAATATACGTCGGAAGGATTTGAGACATCCGGGCTTGATCCGTTCAGGAGGTATCCTGCCGCTATTGCATCGCATTTCACAGGCCCGACGGCTGCATATCAGACTTATCCCGCCATGAATTATTCAGGTCCTTATTTTGAGCCTTCATATGTAGAAAACCATGATATTGCAGACCCATATCGTGAAGATATAAACGTCAATAAGGTAGTAAATAATACTGCAGGGTCAATATTGGGATATAAGTATTTTAATTTCGACGGTTTTGAAGGTTGTGAGAGTGTTAGCCTTGTGCTTGATATGATTCCGGAGAGCGTTGGCGGCAAGATTGCTGTTTATACATCGGCCCCGTGGAAAGGCGACGCTATGCCTGTTGGAGAATACAGTTTGCCTTCGGGGTTAGATGCAGGCAAGAGTGAAAAAGTGGTCATTCCTCTTCATAATATTGAAAAGCTGAGAGGAAAACATCCTGTCTATCTCACATTTGATTCTTCAGAAAAAGGGAAATCCATATGCTCGCTGACTCATATTCAATTCAAATGCGGCAACTAAGCATCAGTGTCCAATAGCGTTTGAAACTTGTTCGGCAATCTGTTGCATGCCTTTTTTGTTGGGATGGCCGGCTGTTTTGTCGATTCCGTGGAGTTGAACAAAAGGAATGCCATAATGGGTGCAAGCCTCAGTTATAGAAGATGAGATTTCAGGCTTCAATCCATCGTTTATGATGTAGAATATTTCTGTGTTAGGGTATCTCTCTTTTACGTGAGAAAGCATATATGCCAGTGCAGGGCGGAAAGATTTCAGTTGTTCTTTTGTCCAGCCTGACCATGCGAACTCGCCGACAGGAGAGTTTGCCCATGAATCGTTGGTGGCGCCGAATATCAGAATAATGTCAGGAGAGCCCAGGTTGTCCATTCTTGTGATGAATGCGCGAGGAGTGTAGTCATCGCCATTATATCCTGTGGTGCATATGGTTGCCCCGGAATAAGAGTTGTTTTGCTCCAGTTTGTAGCCGTTTTCACTTATGAATCGGTGCCACCATGTTTGTTTCACATCATCTACGTCTGTTAGATTTGGGTCAGGCGTTGCGAAATACCAGAGTTCATTTGAGGCCGGTTCTACAAAACCTTCGAAAGTTGAGTATGAATCACCGAGAATAGACACGCTCTTCCTCTGAGCCAAAACAGGGAGCGAGGCGAGCAGCACGGCAAATATAATTAAAAACTTCTTCATGACTTATTCGATATTAGCGAATTAAAAAATCCCGCAGGCAAAACTGCTTGCGGGATTAATTGGCGGAGTGACCGAGATTCGAACTCGGGAGCCGCTTTTGGCGACTACACGCTTTCCAGGCGTGCCTCTTCAGCCACTCGAGCATCACTCCTATTTATGTTTTACGCGTCTTTCAACGCAAGATGTGAATGCGGGATTCAAAAAAATCGCGTTTCACACCGCGAAGTTAATGCTTTTATTCCGAATGGCAATAACTTTATGCAATTTTTTTGTAATTTTGTGAAAAATTCATGCTCCGATTCCACATTCCATAAGAAGTGCGGAAAGGGATGGAAGAACCTCATCCGGCAAGAACCGGTTGAAACATATAATGTTATGCCTATTATTATGAAATCAGCCTTCAAAGGCTCGCTGTCGGCGGCTCTTTTGGCAGCTTGTCTGCTTTGCAGCTGCGGCAACAAGGAGAACTCCTCAGCCGACAGGTTGCCGGCCAATTTCGATTCGCTCGGCGATGCCGCCAAGGTGGCTTATATGATGAAAATGGTTTCGCCTGATTCTGTGGCACGCTTCATCTGCGACGCCGCTCTCCGGAAAAACAAAGGTGAGACTATCGACACGCTTGCCATAGCGGTGGCTTATGCATATGAGAATTTTAACGACTCGAGTCTCATCGTGTTCAGCCGTGAATTTGAAGATTATTCTGAGAATCTGCCGCTTTCCGACAAGATGAAAATCTATATGATGGCCGGACAGACTGATTCCAAAAGGCTTGGCTACGAATTAGGGCTGGAGTATGTGAACCATATAAGAGAAAGCCGAATGTCGGTGGAAGATATAAAACGAGAAATAGAGGAATTCCGTAAGGCGTGTGCCGATGATTCCGCCACCTACAAGCGATTTGTTAAGGGATTCAAAACCGTGCTAAAAGTTGATCACGGAAAGGATCTTTCGGAAGACGTGTATAAGGCATTCTCAGAAATAAATTAAAATAGCATTATCCAATTTTCAAGAAATGAAAACCATAGCAGAATATTCAGCGGATGTGGAAACCGCACTCCGCGCTCTCTCATTCCCCGGAGGTAAACTCGCTTCATTGTATCAGCCGATAGAATATGCGCTCTCGGCAGGTGGCAAAAGAATACGCCCGGTGCTCACCCTCATGGGGGCCGACGCTTTTGGCGGAAATGCGTCAGAGGCTATGCGCCAGGCTTTGGGAATAGAGATTTTTCATAATTTCACGCTTCTTCATGATGACGTGATGGACAAGTCGGATGTGCGCCGCGGACGTGCCACTGTGCATAAGAAATATGATGAAAACACGGCGATTCTATCAGGCGACACCATGCTCACACTGGCCACTAAGTTTGTGGCTGACGTGCCTGACAGCAAACTGAGAATGGTGACAGACACTTTCAACGACATGGCTTTGAAACTTTATGAAGGGCAGCGGCTCGACATGGATTTCGAGACCTCGGAGAAGATTAGCCTCAATGAATATCTCGAAATGATTGAGGGCAAGACCGGCTCTCTTCTTGGCGCAGCTGTCAAGATAGGCGCAATAATTGGAGGTGCAAGCGGGAAAGATGCTCAGGCCATGTATGAATTTGGCGTGATGACGGGGCTTGCATTCCAGATTCAGGATGACTGGCTCGACACGTTTGGCGATGCAACAACATTCGGCAAGCCGATTGGCGGCGACATTATGAATGGAAAAAAGACCTATCTGTATGTTGCAGCCTTTGAAGAGGGTGGCAAAACCGTCGAGGCTCTTCACACTGCGTTCAATATCGCTCCGGGAGAGATGCGTGTCAAGACAGTGACCCGTCTTTATGAAAAACTCGGGATGAGTGAAAAATGTAAGAAGGCGGTAGGGCATTACTCAGCAAAAGCCCTGAAGGCTCTCAACTCTACATCGCTTGGAGAAGAGGAGAAGGAGGCTTTCAGAAAACTTGCCGAAAAACTTATCGGCAGAAAAAAATGATCGACACTCACACTCATCTTTATCTTAATGAATTTTCTGACGGTGGCGACGAAACTGTTGTGCGTGCCATCGCCTCAGGAGTGGGCCATCTTATCCTGCCCAATGTAGATGCTTCCACAATGGAGCCAATGAAGGCTCTTCATTCAAGGTTTCCCGAAAACACGTCTATGGCCCTCGGCCTTCATCCCACAGAAGTGGGTGAAGGCTGGGAGGCAATCGTAGATGACATGGAGAAGGAGTTGATGAATGGTGGCTATGTTGCGGTGGGAGAGGTAGGTGTTGACCTATATTGGGATAAATCGCGACGCGACGACCAGTTGAAAGCGTTTGCCCGTCAGCTGAGGATAGCCTCTCGCCTTCATTTGCCGGTGATAATACATTGCAGGGAGGCTCTTGCCGACACTGTTCAGGTGATTTCTGAAGTTAAACCGGAAGCCCCCTTGGTGTTCCACAGTTTCACAGGAAGCAAAGAAGACGTGAAGCTGATAAGAGAGGCATGTTCACCCATGTTCGGCATCAATGGTGTAGTTACGTTTAAGAATGCCGCCTCTCTGCGGGAAGCTATCCCTGAAATAGGTCTTCTGCATGTTTTGCTTGAGACCGATTCCCCATATCTTGCTCCGGTGCCCCACAGGGGCAAGCGCAATGAAAGTTCGTTTCTTTGTTGCGTCAGAGACAAAGTGGCTGAGGTTTTAGGCATAAGCCCCGATGAGGTGGAGCATGCCACAGACTGCAGCGCACGCGAAATATTTAAAATATGAATCTTCCTCTTTCCATATTGAACCTGCCGCTCACCCAGCCGGTTATGATATTCCTGCTGGTTCTGCTCATAATCCTGATTTGCCCCCTGGTGTTCAAGCGAGTCGGGATTCCTCAGATCGTGGGGCTTATTCTTTCGGGCGTGGTTGTAGGCCCATATGGATTCAACATCCTTGCCCGCGACGCGAGTTTCGAGATTTTCGGGCAGGTTGGAATCCTTTATCTCATGTTTCTTGCCGCTGTGGAAATAGACATGTTCCATTTGAAGCGGAATCTTAACAGGGGTGTGGCATTCGGGCTTATAACGTTCGTGATTCCGATGGCTGCGGGCATCATAGGCTCACGTTTTGCATTCGGGTCGTCATGGGCCACATGTGTTCTGATAGCCACCATGTATGCGTCTCACACCCTTATTTCATATCCAATAGTCAGCAAGTTCGGCCTTCAGAACGCAAAAGCTGCCGTGATTGCCGTGTGTGCCACTATTGTGACTGTGCTCCTTGCCCTCCTTGCTCTTGCCGGAGTCGTGACAGCCACTGAATCGGGAGGATTCAGTTATAGAAAACTGTTTATTCTTGTGGCTCTGATGGTTGTGTATGCCGTGTTGGTGGGATTCTCTTTCAGATGGGCTACAAAATATTTCTTCAGAAAAATCAGCGACCAGGTAAGCCAGTTCATCTATGTGTTGGCAATGGTGTTCATCGCTTCAATGTTTGCGCAGCTGATAGGGCTTGAGGCAATTCTCGGCGCCTTCTATGCCGGACTGATACTCAATCGCTTTATTCCCGACCGTTCCGGTCTTATGGGGCGCATCAAGTTTGTTGGAAATGCCATTTTCATACCCTATTTCCTGATAGGCGTAGGTATGCTTATCAACGTTCATGTCATTTTCAAGAGCTGGAATGTGGGATGGGTGGCATTGAACATGGTGGTTGTGGCCACATCGTCGAAATGGATTTCAGCCTATATAGGAGCCAGGTTGTTTGGCTTTGGAAAGACTGACAGGGAGATAATGTTCGGGTTGACATCCGGCAAGGCCGCCGCCACCATAGCCGCCACCATGATAGGCTATCAGCACGGGTTGCTCTCTGAAGATATGATGAACGGTGCCGTGTTGATGATTCTTGTGAGTTGCATTGTGTCGTCGGTGGTTACTCAGAGAGCCACAAAACGTCTTCGCATCGAGCGCACAGAGGCGGAGCTTAAATCGGAAGGGGATAGGGTGCCCGGTGAATATGCCCGTCAGCTTGTAGCCGTGGCAAACCCCGTGACAGCCGAAGGCCTTATGCGCATGGCGTTGCTCATGCGCAACCGTCGCAATCAAAACGAAGTGACGGTGCTGTTTGTGCGCAATTCCGACGATGCCCGCGTAGTGGAGATGGGGCGTAATGCCCTGCGTTCGGCTGTGGCTGCGGCGCAGGCAGTAGATATAGAGGTGAAAGACATAGAGCGGTATGACGTGAATGTAGTGGCCGGAGTCACAAATGAAATCAAGCAGAACAGGGCCAGCGATATAATGATAGGTCTGCACAGGAAATCGAATGTGGTCGACACTTTCTATGGCTCCATGATCGAGCAGCTATTGCAGTCAACCAACAAGATGATATTCATGAGCCGCTGTTTCATACCGGTTGACACTCTTGCCCGCCTTATGGTGCTTGTGCCAGACAAGGCGGAATATGAAACAGGCTTTCAGACCTGGGTGGAGAGAGTTGGCAATCTTGCAAGCCAACTCGCCTGCAAGGTTATATTCATGGCCTATCCTGCAACATCAAATTTTATCAGGAATGTGCTGGAAGACGAGCATTTCGCCATCAGACATGAGTATAGGGAGCTTCATAACTGGGATGACTTTATTCTTCATTCAGCAGAGATAGAAGACGAAGACCTGCTGATGGTGGTTGGCGCGCGCAAAGGGTCGATTTCCCATTCGGGTGATTTGGAGAGCCTTCCGGCTTATCTGAGCCGCAATTTTGCTCGCAATAACCTTGTTGTGATTTATCCGGAGCAGTTCGGCGGCTGACTCTTGATGCCTGCGAGTGTCTTCTCGCTTTCTACAAAACTTGATTATGATAATAAAACAGCAATAAGACATGAAAAAGACAATCATTTTTGCAATGTGTGCCACTCTTCTGGCCGGCTGCGGGAAGGGTTCCGAAAAGGGGGGCTCCGACAGCGATTCAGTGGCAGATGAGATTCCGGCAGACGTGACAGCTTCCGCAGGCAAACAAGAAGCCTGCCTCACGAAAGACAGCATAGGGGCCATAACTATAGGAATGGACATCAATGCTGTGCCTGATTCCGTGCCCGGTCTATATGTCAGGAAGGTGAACGGGGCGAGCCCTGATGCCGTGACAATGGATTTTGAGGATGAAGACGGCGAGCGCTTCATAGCCTATGATTTTGGCGAGGGAAAGATAGACGTGATAAATCTCATCGGGAGCGACGTTAAGGTAAAAGCCCCTCGCGGGGCTTTCGGAATAGGCGATTCTTTCAGCAAAGTGCTGGAATTGCCGGGTGTGCAGACTGAATGGTCGGGCTATGACGGCGGCGGAATGTGGTATTGGCGCTGGGAGGGGCTTTGGTTCGCCCCTTCGCAGGATAATCTTCCGACGGTGCTTTCACGCCGTCTCTATCATTCAGAATCAGCTCCGACATCAGCCGATTTCACCGATGACGTCACTGTGGGCTTCATCGGGACTGGTCTGCCGTTCTGACCGGCATTGGCCGGAGCGTAATCCTGCTAATGTCATTTCATCTTGTCGATGCGATTCGGGTCGCCTACCACCCAGATTATGTCGCCTTCACGAAGCACTGTGGAGGGGCCCGGCTGTTCAAACTCATCTTCTCCGCGCTGCACTTTTACAATCATGCTGTAATAGTCGGTGCGGAGATTTGTTTTTCCAAGCGGCACATTTATAATTGGAGAATTGGCCGAAAGAGGGATGCTGCGGAGTTCAATCTCCTGTTTGCTTACCTCAACTGAACGGAAGGCTTTCTCGTCGCGTTCGATGTCGTCGTTCAGATGCTTTATCTGCTCGTCATTTCCTATCACGCCGAGCACATCTCCCGGGAAGATTCTCGCGTCGCTCGATGGGAGGGGCATGAAAATATTGTCGCGCTGAATGCTTGCCACGCTCACTCCATAATCTGACCGCAGCCCGGTGTCTTTAAGCTTGTCGCCCACAAACGGACAATATGCCCCGACCTCGATGTAGGCAAGGTGAAGGTCGCTCACAAGCTTGTTGTTGAGTCCGAGCCGGGTGTTTTCGCGAATGTTCAGATTATCCATAAACTTCTTTTCAATATTGCCATATCGTGTAAGAAGTTTTGAGGAGGCGAAAATTATAATAATGCTGAAGCACACCACTCCTGTGATCCATGCCACAAGGCCGTTATAGGCTATGGTCATCATGTAGACGATAAACAGGAGAGCCACAATATAGCGTATTATGCGCATGGCCACGAGCGGAACGTCGTAGAAACTTGCCGAGGCATGAAGCTTCATCCTCTCGTCGGGTTTAGTAGAGCTGAATGAAAGGGCGAAAAGGAACGGGAGCATAGCCGCAAAAGTGATGGCTGTGGCGCAAAGTCGGCCCCAGTCATGAAGGTAGCGTTCGCAGAGAGGGAACAGGAACTGTCTTGACACGAGAATAATGGCAAGAAGCACCACAGAAAATAGCACTATTCTCCACAGGTAGCGAGAAAGAATGTCGCGCCATAGGCGTTTGGTGTTGCTTGAGTCGGTCACCTGGCTCGAATAGCGGTCGATGAGGAACCCAAGCCGCCCGGGGAGGTGGCTTTCAGCAAACTGATAGGCAGGCTGTGAAAGTTTCACAAAATAGGGGGTGGTGAATATGGTGATCACTGACACTGCCACAATTATCGGATAGATTGATTCCTGCAGCACGCCAAGGCTCATGCCGAGCGAGGCTATGATGAATGAGAACTCGCCAACCTGGGTCAAGGTGAATCCGCTTTCGATAGCCACGCGGAGTGTCTGGCCGGTGACGAGCATTCCGAGAGTGCCGAAGAAAATCATGCCGCATATCACCACCACCGCCAGGAGCAGAATCTCCCACCAGTATGAAACGAGCACCGCAGGGTCTACCATCATTCCCACAGAGATGAAGAACACGGCGCCGAAAAGGTCTTTCACAGGCTGGACCACCTTCTCCATCCTTTCCGCCACCATTGTGCCTGCAAGGATAGAGCCCATCACAAAGGCGCCGAGTTCCAGAGAGAATCCACATATCACAGAGAACACCGCCATAGAGAAACACAGGCCCATTGCCACCACAAGCAGAGTTTCGTTGTTGAGAAAGTCTTTGACTTTTGTGAAAAACGTGGGAAGCACATACACTCCCACAAGAAACCAGATAATAAGGAAGAACAACAGTTTCCCCACAGAGAAGAGGAGGTCCATCCCTTCCACATTGCCCATGGCAAGCGACGATAGAAGCACAAGCATCAACACCGCGAAAAGGTCTTCGATAATAAGCACCGCAAGAACAAGGGATGCGAATTTCTTTTGTCGCATTCCAAGGTCGGTGAGCGTCTTCAGGATTATGGTTGTGCTCGACATGGAAATCATTCCGCCGAGAAATATGCAGTTGATTGAATTGAGCTGCAGAATCTTGCCGACTCCGAAACCGGCGAAAGTCATTCCCGTGATTATAATCAAAGCCGTTATAACCGCCGACGAGCCGGAATTCATAAGTTTTTTGAAACTGAATTCAAGGCCAAGGGTGAACATGAGGACAACAATGCCGAGGTCGGCCCAGAACTCTATGTTCTCAAGATTTGAAATCGAAGGGAGATACGTGAATTTCGGGCTGGCAAGAAAGCCTGCGAGAATATAACCGAGCACCACCGGCTGCTTCATTTTCTTGAAAAGCAGTGTCACCACTGCTCCCAGAAGGAGGATCCAGGCAAGGTCGCCTATCAGTCCGTTGGTGTGGTCTTCTTCCACAGAGTTTTCGTTTTTGTCGCCATTGATTTCCGTGTAGGTCTGCGTGGTTATGTCGCTCACCGTTTGCTGTGAGGCGGCTTCCATTTCATGATTGGCGGGCAATGTCAGCATTCTCTATAGTTTTGTGGTTATACATTCTCGGAATTGTGGCGCGAATAGCGTTGCACCACATATATGTTGTAATAAGACAGTAGAAGAGTGGTGAGAGGGAGAGCGATGATGAGTCCCATGAACCCGAGCAGCGAGCCCCAGATAGAGAGAGACAGAAGGATTATGGCCGGGTTAAGCCCCATGGCCTTCCCCATTACTTTGGGAGTGAGCACAAGGTCTTGTATGCACTGAACGATGGCATACACCGCCATGCTTTCCCAAAAAATAACCCAGAAGTCAACGCCGGTGCTCGCCGTGCAGACTATGCACAGAACCGCTGTGACCGGAAGAGAAATCAACTGAAGGTAAGGCACCATATTGAGAATCCCTATAAACAGCCCCAGCACCACACCCATCGGGAGGTCGATGATAAGGAATCCGATGGCAAAAAGCACGCCCACAGTGCAGGCGATTACAAACTGCCCTCTGAAATAGCGGTTCATTGCATTCTTGATGTCGGAGCCTATGCGGAAGGTGCGCTTTCTGTGACGCATAGGCACAAGCTGGCGGAATCCCAGCATGATGCGTTCATAGTCAAGCATGATGAAAATCACGTAAAGCACCACAATCAGCCAGCTCAGGACTCCGAATATTAATGCCAGCCCGGAACTCAGAAAGTTCCATGAAGATGACACAGTGCTTTTTATGAGATCCTTCCATTCATCGCGTGAGAGTAGCTTGGCTATTTCGTTGAAGTCGATATTGCTTCTCAAGAAGTTGTGAATGCTGTCAGAGATGTAGGGTATTTTTGTCTGCGTTGTGGCATAGTCGCGTATCATCTGTGTCATTTCTGCTGTTTCCGACACAAGGTATGGTATGAACAGAACGCAAAACACTGCCAGCGTGGCGCAGGTTTCAAAAAGCGTGAGAGCCACAGGTATAAATCGAGAGTCGAGGTGTGTCCATTTCATATTCCATTGCACTATCGGCTCAAGCATGTAGGCTATAAGGCAAGCCACAAAAAACGGTAGGAGCACGCCTTTCAAGGCATTTAGAAGATAAAGGACTGCCAGGACTATTATGACAGAGAATGTGATTCTCACCACTCTGTCAAAAGTGTATGGTCTCCGAGGGGTGTATTCGGGCATTTCCATGTCTTGTCGGTTGGCAATTGCCGCTGATTGCTGTTCGGGAATCTGAAACAATTGCCGATATATGTGTTGTTAATAATAAGCGGGTCCGGACAAAATGTTCAGTCGCAGGAGAGGGAGCGGTTTTGGATAGTAAAATTAACAACTTTTTTTTATGTGACAAAAAAACTGTACCAAAATCGGAAAAACTTTTGTAACTTTGCGCATTCACCGGGCTTGTGTCTTTGGAATGTCGTGTCCGGCTTTATATTGAATATCGTTTATGATTAAAAAAATTGCAACATCACTCCTATGCCTGTTGCTTTCGGTGTCGGTGGCCATGGCCTCAGACCCTCAGGCTGCTGTCGACAGGTTTGTGAAGGGAAGCGGGGTGGCTTCAGGGTCGATAGCCGTTAAGGTGATTGACCTGGCCGACGGCAAGGCCATTGCCGGGCACAATGAGGAGAAGGCGTTGATTCCGGCGTCGATTATGAAATCGGTCACAACGGCGGCTCTTCTTGAGGAGGTCGGCGCAGATTATCGCTACCATACTCGCGTGTATGTCGACGGCGCCCAGAATCTGGGCATCCTCCGAGGGAACGTGATAGTGGTGGGTGCGTGCGACCCTTCGCTTGGCTCAGGCCATGAGCCGGAGAGCAGCGACTTTATAGATGAGATTGTGGAGTCGCTCCGAGTTATGGGCATTCATAAGATTGAAGGTAAAATAATAATCGACGAGTCGGAGTTTGCAGGCTCTCCGAGACCGGATTCGTGGATGCCGGCCGATTTCAAACAGTCATATGGCACAGGCTCTCACGCTCTTAATTTCGGAGACAATTCTTCGGGTCGAAATTCTGTAGAGAATCCTGCGGCGGTTTTTGAAAGCCGCCTCAAAGCGGCTATGCGCGAATCGCAAATAACTTTAGAAGAGAAAGAATTAGGAGAGGGGAGAAGGGTGCAGATTCTCGATCATATGTCGCCCACAGTTGACGACATTATGCGCTCCTGCATGATGAGAAGCGACAATCTCTTTGCCGAGTCCATGCTTCGCACATATGGCAAGCAGAGGGGAGGCGACGGCTCAACGCCGGATGCCGCCGCAAAGGAGTCCGCTTATTGGACCAAGAAAGGGATGCCGCTTGATGGAGTGTCGATTATCGACGGCTCCGGGCTCTCGCGTTCAAACCGAGTCACGGCTGATTTCATGGGGGCTGTGCTCACTGAGATGAGCGTCGATGCGAACTATGCCTCGTTTTTCCCTCTTGCGGGGCAGGAGGGCACGCTAAAGAAGTTTTTGGCCGGCACGCCTCTCGACAGCTATATCGCTTTGAAGACGGGAAGCATGAAGGGCATTCAATGCTATGCCGGCTATAAGCTCGACGATGATTATGTGCCGACACATGCTGTGGTGATAATGATGAACGACATTACAAAAAGCCGCAAAACCGCAAAACGCGCTGCTGAAAATATGTTGCTCGAAATATTTGAAGATTGCGACACGTTGCTTAACACTAAGAATAATGGATAAAGAAGAATTAAAAAGTTTCCTCGACACGATATATGAACTTGAGGGGCTTGTGCATCTCGCAATATCGCGCGATGACTGCACGCCGGAACTCATGCGCCTGATAGGACGGAAGGCAAATGCAATAGCAGAGATTTGTCCCGCTGCCGCAGGTGATAATTGTGTGCAGGAAAAAGATGACTCGGAGGCAGAAAGATATGAGGAGGCCGACATGCCTGAATATTCTATAGAGGCAGACCCTGTTGAGCAGCCTGTAAATGCTGTCGCTCGCCCTGAGAATATAATAGACTCACCTGCCGACGACCTGGAGGGTAGGGCGGCGGCTTCGGCCGTGGCGGCCGAATATGTCGAACAGCAGCCCATGCCTGAGCCTGCTTCCGTTGCAGAGCCGAGAGGAAGGCTTGTGTTCAGCATCAACGACCGCTACAGGTTTAAAAGAGAACTGTTTGATAATTCAGACGCAAGTTTCAACAACACTCTCGCCCTCATGGCTTCCATGGAAAATTATGATGAGGCGGAAAGCTATTTCATAGACGAGCTTCAATGGGATGTGAAACGTCAGGAGGTTGCTGACTTTCTTGAAATTATAAAAAAGTATTTTAAAGAATGAGCGGCCGTCTTTACATAGTGCCCACTCCGGTGGGAAATCTTGATGATATGACTTTTCGCGCCGTGAATGTGCTTAAAGAGGCCGATCTTATCCTTGCGGAAGATACGCGCACTTCGGGGGTGCTTCTGAAACACTTCGGCATAACAGCGCCTATGAGGAGCCATCATAAATTCAACGAGCATGAAGAGGCCCCCAGGATAGCGGAGCGAGTGCTTGCGGGTGAGAAGATCGCGCTTATCTCAGATGCCGGCACTCCGGGCATATCCGACCCCGGGTTCATGCTCGGGCGGGAATGTGTCAGGCTTGGAGCCGATGTGGAGTGTCTGCCGGGTGCCACGGCTTTTGTGCCGGCTCTTGTGGCCTCCGGCCTGCCGTGCGACAGGTTTGTGTTTGAGGGCTTCCTCCCCCCTAAGAAGGGCAGGGCCACGCGTCTTTCGCTGCTGTCGGCTGATTCGCGCACTGTGGTGATTTACGAATCTCCCAAACGCCTTCAGCGCACCCTGCGCCAGCTTGCCGATTCTTTCGGAGGGGAAAGGCGTGCCTGCGTGTGTCGCGAAATATCAAAACTTCACGAAACCTATCATCGCGGCACCCTGGGAGAGCTTTCAAATTATTTTGAAATGAACCAAGCCAAGGGGGAGATTGTTATAGTCATTGAAGGGTGTGACGGCAAGGTCTCGCCCGTTAAAAACGAAGAACTATAAATAACTAAATAAATAAGACAATGAAAAAAAGTATTTTCTTTTTAGGGATTGGCGCTTTATTGCTCGCTTCCTGTTCCGGCAATGACAAGAAACTTGCCGAAGATTCCGCAAGAATTGCAGAACTCACTGCTGAATATTCTGAAGCCAGCAGTTTCAATGATTCCCTGATGCTGCTCATGGGCGACATATACACAGGTCTTGACTCAATTAACATGCAGGAAGGACTTCTTTATAATATGGGGAATGGAGAGAATGTAGACCGTCGCGCCGAAATTCGCCAGAACCTTGCAAACATCAAGGCTCGTCTTGCCTCCAATAAGGCACTTCTTGAGCAGATGGAAAACAAGCTTAAATCATCAGGCAATGAAAACAGCGTGCTTTCAAAGACAATAAGCCAGTTGAAGAGCCGCATTTCACAGCAGGACCAGAAGATAGCCCAGCTTGAGAACGATCTCGCAAGCGCAAAGGTGCAGATTGACTCACTCACAAATCAGGTTGCAGCCACCACAGAGCAGGTTAAGACCGAAACAGCCGCTAAAGAGGCTGCTCAGGCTGCCACTGAGGCTGTGGAGAATGCCGCAAACACTGTGTATTATGCAATAGGCACCAACAAGGAGCTCAAAAAGAATGGTCTTCTTGAAAAGAAGTTCCTCGGGCAGACAAAGGTGCTCAAGGGTGATTTTAACGAGTCATATTTCACTCGCGCCGACAAGCGTTCGCTCTCAATGATTCCCACCGGCTCGAAGAAGGTGAAAATCTGGACAAACATGCCGGAGGATTCCTATAAGATTGTGGAAAATGCCGACAAGACAAAGACCATTCAGATCACCAACCCTCAGGAGTTCTGGAGCATGACTACTTTCCTTGTTATTCAGGTTGACTGACAGTAGGTTTTACAAGTGACTCCCGTGCGAGATGCAGGGTCAGGCAATGACTTCAGCATCGTTGGCACATCAGGATTATTCACGATAGATATAATTAAACAAGTATAATTTAAGGCCGGTGGTTTTTAATCATCGGTCTTTGCATATTTCATTACATGAAAATTCCGGGCAATAGAATAAGAATGTCGTCACTACTGAAAACGGCGTTGCTTTTGGCCTTGATTCCGATTGCGGCAGGTTGCAAGCCGACAGAGAAAAACTATAAGGCCGCCTATGATGCGGCTTTGAAAAAAAGAGAAGCGGCTGCTGTTGATGCCGACATGATGATTCCGGCCGGCGCTCTTCAGCAGATAGGGGGGCCGCAAAAAAGGAAGATCGGGGATGTAGAGGTGTATATGCTTGTCGAGCCTATAAGGCAGATTGCAGATTCAGGCGTGGCCATGCGGCGATATAATGTGGCTGTGGCCTCCTATAAGATGCAGACAAACAGTTCTGCGCAGGTGGCAGATTTGGTTTCGCAAGGATATAATGCTTTTGAGGCTGAAAACGGCGACCAAAAGTTTTATGTCATAGCGGCAGCATTTGACACCCCGGAGGATGCCGCGGCCTTCATTTCTCAATATAAAGTTAAATCTCCCGATGCTTCATATGTTGGTCTGCCCGATGCGCCGGTCATCATTGAGAGTAGATAAATATCGTTTGTCGATAATTAATACTTAAATAAGGGTTATATGCTAATTTAAATGTTAAAATTTGAATTATTTTAAGTTAAAATACTTCAACATTACATATTAAAATTAAATTATAATGGCTGTGAAACTAACGGGAGATTTCCGAGTTGGGAATCTCCCGTTGTCATTTTGATAGATATTTGTCAGGGTTGGCTGTTGATATAAGGAGTAATAGTGTCGAATTGCTCTTTGAGAATTTGAATGAGTTGTAAAATGCGGTATCCGCGCAAGAATAATATTATTCGGCTATAAGATATATATTGAATCAGAGAATGAAAAAGTGTTAAACGCAAATGAATAATTTCAAGTGAAATTTAAAAACGATTAAATTTGCGACATGTTAAGAAAAATACATCCTTTTTAACACCTGAAATCTAACCATCGAAAACAACATACCTGTTCAAAACTGCCCCCGGAGAGCCGGGATGCAATTAAGAAATAAAAGAAAGAGCTAACCTGACGGCGGCGAATGGCGATATGCTATGCGCTGAAAAAGGGGGACGGTCGGTTTTTGCTTTCGATGGTTGAAGGTCAACCAAACATAAAAGAGAATTGAAATCTTCAATAAATAACTTTTTCTAAATCAATTAAAAAGTATGAGAAAACTGTTTTTAATCTTGATGACGCTGATAGCGTGCACTCTGGGCATACAGGCACAGACGCGCACATATCACGGCACTGTCCTTGACGCGAGCAATGGAGAGCCGCTGATTGGAGCAACCGTGATGCCTATTGGCGGCGGACAGGGTGTGGCTGCCGACCTTGACGGCAATTTCACTCTTTCAGTTCCTTCCAACGTGAAGAAGGCCACAGTGTCTTACGTAGGCTATAACAGCCAGACCGTAGACCTCGCTGATGGCATCGTCGTGAAACTTGTGTCATCTTCGACATCTCTTGATGACCTCGTGGTCGTGGCTTACGGCACAACTACGAAGGAGGCTCTTACAGGCTCAGTTGCTGTGGTGGGCGCCAAGGAGATTGAAGACCGCCCTGTGACATCTGTAACTTCAGCTCTCGAAGGTAACGCTCCGGGTGTGCAGGTCAACAATTCAACCGGCACTCCGGGCTCTGCACCTTCAATCCGTATCCGTGGTTTCAACTCTATTAATGGCGAAAACAGCCCTCTTTATGTTGTAGACGGTATACCCTTTGAAGGAACAATCAATGACATCAACCCTGCTGATGTTGAGTCAATGTCAGTTTTGAAGGATGCGGCTTCTTCTGCACTTTATGGTGCTCGCGGTGCTAATGGTGTTGTGCTTATAACAACCAGGAAGGCAAAAACTGCGGGACGTGTAGATGTTAACTTGTCTATCCGTCAAGGTATGTACAATCGTGGACTTCCGTTCTATGATCGTTTGGAGGCAAATGATTGGATGCAGGCTTCTTTCGATGCTCAGGTAAACGGCGACTTGCGTTATGATTATCTCTATGCCGGTAAGGACCCTGAGACTAACAGAACAGCTGTGATTAATAACTGGAGGACTCATTTTATCCCCAATTATGCACAGAGCAACATATATGGTGTGCCGGATGATCAACTGTTTGATGAGAACGGAAAATTCTTGCCCACATCATATTTGGCAGGTTACACCGACCTTGATTGGTGGGATGTGCTTTCACGTAATGGTTACCGTCAGGAATATAATGTTAATGCGGCAGCAGCCACTGAGAAATTTAATATCTTTGCTTCCGCCGGCTATATGAAAGAGAATGGTTATACTCTCGCAACAGATTTCGAGCGTTTTACCGGCCGTATTAATGCAAACTTCCAACCGGTTAGCTATTTTAAATTCGGTTTTAATCTTTCTGCTTCTTCTCAAGAATCTGAGGTAGGTAATGTGTCTTCTGACAACCTTGAAGCAGTAACTAACCCGTTCTTGTCAGACGGATATGCTCCAATATTCCCTTATTACAATCATGATGAAAATGGCGCGATTATTCTTGATGAGGCAGGCAACCCGACTTGGAATGTTGCTGAGTATAATCAAGGCACAAACGTGGCATGGGAAATGAGGCTTAATAAGAATTCATATAATAAGAGTTCTATTGATGCTACTCTTTATGGAACAGCAGTTATTCCATTTGGATTTGAACTTACTGTGAAAGGACAAATTTTCCGCGCGAAGCAAAATTCAATGGAGTATAACAATAACATTGTAGGTTCTCAGCGTGGAGCCGGTATGATCACAAAAGAATCTGATGATTACAGAGCACATACATTCATGCAGACCCTCAATTGGACTCGTGATTTTGGCGACAATCACATAGACGTTCTTCTTGACCATGAGAACTACCAGACATACTTCAATGGTTTCCTTCTTCAGAAGGCCGGTCAAAGTGTTGACGGTCGTTACGACCTCAACAATTTCTCTGAGATGATGTATAATGCAGAGAGCGCTTCAATGATCCGCACTGAGTCATACCTCGGTCGTGCGCGTTATAATTACGATCAAACATACTTTGGTGAGTTCTCTATTCGTCGTGATGGCTCATCTCGTTTTGCAAAAGACTATCGTTGGGGCACATTCTGGAGTGTCGGCGCAAGCTGGGTTATCAGCAAAGAGAAATTTATGCAGAGCCTGACATGGCTTAACTATCTTAAGCTGCGTGCCGCCTATGGTACTGTAGGTAATGATGCAAGTGCGCCTACATATGCTTATTACAACCTTTATGGATACCGCACACTTGACAATATGCTTGTGCTCGGCCCTGCATCATATGGCACTCCAAACCTAAAATGGGAGGCTACAAAGACATTTGATGTCGCTCTGGAAGGTTCGCTCTTTAATGACCGTTTTAATTTCAGTGTAGGTTACTTCAATAAGGTTAACTCAGACCTTCTTTTCCGTATGCTTCTGCCTAACTCTGTTGGTTCGTTTGCTTCCGGTGCTAATCCGACAGTGTGGAGGAACATTGGTACAATGAAGAATTACGGCTGGGAGCTTCAGTTTGGAGTAGACATCATGCGTACTCGAGATTTCTCATGGGATTTCAGTATTGATGCAACATTCTTGAAGAATAAAATCACAAAACTGCCTGAAGGAAGAAATCTCCCTGCGCAGAATCTTTATTATGGCAAAAGCCTCTATGAATTCAATTACTATCCTTTCGCCGGTGTTGACCAGTTGACAGGTCAGTCAATGTATGAGATTGTTCCTACATCTGACGATTTTTATCACTATGATGAAAATGGCGCATGGGTGCCTGTTGACGGTATGTTTGAACAGTCTGTAGAAGCAGCACGCAATGATAGCCATGCTGTATTTATCGAAAAGGATGGAAAGTTCTATACCAGCAATCCTACTTATGCCGGTCGAGTGCTTAGCGGTTCATCTCTGCCTACAGTGTATGGCTCGTTTGGAACAAATCTCAGCTGGAAAGGCATCAATCTTGGTCTTCTCTTCACTTATAGCTTAGGTGGCAAGGTTTATGACAGCCGTTATCAAGGGTTCATGAGTGTAGGTTCAGCTGCCCCCGGTGCTATGCATAAAGATCTTCTTAAATCTTGGACACATGCTCCCGAAGGTATGACTGCTGATAGCCCCAATAGAATTGACCCGAATGGAATTCCTGAGATAAACTCTCAGTTCAGCAACTTTAATAACGCTTCAAGTACTCGCTGGTTGACAAGCAGTAGTTATCTTACTTTGAAGAATATTAATTTGTCATATGATTTCCCGAAAAAATGGGTTAATACACTTCAACTTCAGAATTTGAATCTCGGCTTCACTGTTGACAATGTGTTTATCGCATCTAAGCGTAAGGGTATGAACCCAACATATGGTTATAGCGGTGGTCAGGGTGCTTACTATGTGCCGGCTCGAGTGTTCTCATTCCAGCTTAACGCTAAGTTCTAATTCTTTGGCAAAAAAAATAATATGAAAAATAAAATATTTATAAATAGCATAGGCACGGTGCTCTTGGCAGGAGCAATGGTTTCCTGTTCTTCAGATTACCTCGACCTATCCCCGGAGACAGATATTCCAACTGAAGATATCGCCTCGGATGTCACCAGTTTGAGAAGTGCTACATATGGCCTCTTCGGAAATATGTACAGGCAGTACTCTAATCTTTACGACTATCGTTGGTTCAACGGTGAACCTTGGCTTTCTATGTTCTATGGAGAAGTTCCGGGTCAAGACTATATATGTTACTTTTGGATCAATAGCCATCGTCAGGTGGTGAACTGGGAGGTTATGAAAGATCGTAACTCGAATCCAAACTATATTGCCTGGACCTATGCATATGGCATTGTCGGAACGGCTAACACACTAATAGCAGGCACAAGCAATGTAGAAGAACTTGATGAAGAGATGAAGTTTAGACGTGCGCAGTGTCTCACTATGAGAGCACACGCCTACACTCGCTTGCTTCAAATTTATGGCCCTCGTTGGACAGATTCAAACAACGGAGAAATGCTTTGTATTCCGTTGCGCCTTGAACCGGCGGATGTCAATGGAGAGACCGGATGCCCGCTTTCTTCAATGAAAGATGTCATGGCTGCAATCTACAATGACCTTGATGAGGCGATAGCATTGTTTGAGAGCACTCCGTCTATGGGGCGTACATATGAGTGGGAAACAGACATCGACGTTGCACGTGGCCTTTACGCTCGCGCCGCTATGCTGAAAAACGACTATGTCACAGCTCAAAAGATGGCACACGATGCACGTGCCGGATATTCCATCATGACTGCTGATGAATATCAATCAGGCTTTGCCATTCCAAACGGAGAATGGATGTGGGCAAGCCAGACAGGTCCTGCCGGAATCTATTATGCGTCATTTGGTGCTTCTTATGCTTGTAATGGTGCATATCCTACACTTTGGGGATCTATTGGTGCCGGTGCAATAGATGTTGATCTTTATCGTCAGTTGAGCCCATATGATACTCGCAGACAGCTTTTCTTCACTTACGATAAAGGCGGCTTGTATCTCGGCGCTGAAGACTTTTATAAGACTAAGAACTGTAATAGTGCTTCTATGAATATCAATAGGGGTGATATAAAACCTCAGCTTCTGACATTCATACAGAACCAGTATAACAGATTAGGCGCTCCTAATGGATGGAATCCTCCATACGTCAGTCCTACAACCGGGGAAGTCGTTCAGCTTGTTCAATACGGCGCTCAGTTCAAGTTTTGGGGTATTGATAGTTATAGTTCGTCTCAATTCCCTTATATGCGAGCTTCTGAGATGCTTTATATCGAGGCTGAGGCTGCCTTCTATAATGGCGATGAATCTACGGCTCTAACGCTTCTAAATCAAATGAACCAGGCGAGATGCAGTCGCTATCGTCCATCGACAGCGAGTGGAGAGGCTCTTCTCAATGAGATTAAGATCTCTAAAAGAATTGAGCTTTGGGGTGAAGGTTTCAGTTGGTTTGACATGAAGCGTCGAGGTGAGACAATGGTGCGCAAGCCTTGGGTGGAAAATGATCAGACAAGCGGAAACTGGCCTTCAAGCATGACAAGCGGCGATTATTCTCCAGAGTCGCATAACGGTTGGAGATGGGTTATTCCGGATGCTGAGTTCCAGTATAATAATATGATTAATTATACTGAGCTTAACTACAACGAATAATTGTAATCGTCAAACCGAGTAAAGTTAAAGGGGAATCTTACATTTATTGTATAGATTCCTCTTTTTAATATATAATATAATTCGTTTACTCTCGTTTAAATTTTAGATAAATTTGAATGTCAGAGTATTATTCAACTAAAAGTATTCAATTAACCTAATATATCATAATATGATTAAGCAATTTTCACTGTTGTTGGGAGGGCTGTCTGTAGTGATGGGGGCATCGGCAGATATCATTTCTCCTGAAGCAGCGTTACAGCGTGCCATGGAGTCGAACAGACGCGCCTCAGTTTCATCTGTTAATGTTGGCGTGCAGCCGACATTGGCGTTTACTCTCAATGACGTAGACTCAAATCCTGCTGTATATGTATTCAATCAAGATTCTAATAGAGGATTTGTAGTGTTGAGCGCAGATGATGATGTCACACCGATTCTTGGCTATTCGGAGAATGGCAATATATCTGAAAATAATCTGCCTCCACAGTTGTCTCATTGGTTAAAAGTTTATTCTCAGGAAATCGATTATCTTCGTAAGAACGGTATTAAGAATAACATATCGAGCCGCGTTGCCGATGACAGAGAGGAAATCGCGCCTCTGGTAAAAACTATGTGGAATCAGGATGCTCCATATAATGATGATTGTCCGGATAGCAGAGGCCAAAAAACTTACACCGGATGCGTTGCAACCGCAATGGCTCAGGTGGTGAACTATTTTGAGTATCCGGAATTTGGAGAAGGAAGCAAAAGCTACATTTGTGGTACTCTCGGTCGACTTACTCTTAATTTTGCAGGGCGTAGATTTGATTGGGACAATATGCTTGACAGTTATTCCGGTGTTGATTACACGGAAGATCAGGCGAGTGCGGTAGCATATCTGATGAAAGCATGTGGTTATTCTGTGGAGATGAACTATGGCACAGATGCTTCAGGTGCACAAAGTGCAAGAATAGCCGGCGGACTCGTAAATCACTTTAAATATGATAAAGGAATCAGATTTGTGCATCGCGCTCCTTATTCTCTTGCAGAGTGGGAGAAGATGATATATGAGAATTTAAAGAATGTGGGCCCTGTAATATATGACGGGAATTCTCTTAGTGATGGAGGCCATTCTTTTGTATGTGACGGTTATGACGGTAATGGTTATTTCCATTTTAACTGGGGATGGGGCGGTGCTGCCGATGGATATTTTAAATTGAATGCGTTAAACCCGACAACACAAGGTATTGGTGGGTCTACAGGAGGATTCAGTTATGCTCAAGATGCGATTTTAGGCATAAAAGTGCCGGATGGGCAGCCTGCTGATGTTCAAAAGAACATGTTGAGTCAGTTAGGAGCTCTCAGAGGGTCAAGCGATGGCATGCAAGTGACATTAACGTTTGATGGCTGGAGGCCTAATGGAATGCAAAATGCAGGTTATGTCAAATTCAGAGCCGACATCGGGGTTATAATTGATCCAATCGATGGTACTTCAGGTGAGAGCACTGACGTTGTGACTAACTATAAGAATACAGTCTTTTCTGAAGGAAGTTATTATTCGGTTACTTCCGGTTTTGCTCCAAAATTTACTTTCCCTTCTCAACTGTCAGATGGCAAGTATAAAGTTACACTTGCATCAAGAGATTCGCAAAATTCAGAAGATGTCTGGACTCCTACACTGCCGCCGTATGGGTATCCTAACTATATAATCATTGAGAAGAAGGGAGAAAATCTTGAAGTCATAAATATAGAATTGCCCAAACTTGAAGCAGAATCTGCACAATTAAATAGCCCATGCTATTATGAATATCCTGTTAAGATCAAAGCTACATTAAGCAATCCTTATGATGTAGAGGTGACACAGGGGGTAAGCCCTGCATTGTCTAAAGACGGGAAAATTTGTTTTATTGGAGAGTGTGTTCTGTACACACTTAATCCCGGAGAGCAAATTGAAGAAGAATGGGTTGTTAGTTTTATTAAGCAACCTGACGCTGTAATTCCTAATTCTGGAGAGAGTCTGGAATATGAATTGTCTTTGATTGATCCTTCGTTGCAAACTTCATATGGTGAATTTGGAACAGTAAGCATGTCAAGACTTAGAGCTAAGGTGAATGTGCGTTCACGTGGTTTTTTGATAACTAACGCAGAAGACACATATAATGAAACAGACGGCAGAGTCTTTGTGATTCACGAAGGAAACACTATAGATTTCGAACAAAAGATTGAAGTGGTTTCCGGCTTCTTTGCCTATCCGGTAATTGCAAGAATATATAGCCAAAATAAGGATAATCCGAACATGTTGACACAAGTTCTTGAGACAACTTTCTATGAAGTTCCTTTTATTGAAGGTGGAGACATGCAGTCGGTATATGCGTCTGTTAACTTTTTCAACCATGATTCGGATGTGATTTACATTGCCCGTTCGTATTATGTGAACGGTGGGTCAGCAGTGTCTCTTGCACAGTCGAAATTTAAGTATAGCACTGCAGGAATAGATGATGTTAAGGCCGATTCAAATTTATTGCTTGTATATGAAAAAGGTAATTCAGAAATCGTGTTGTCTTCAATAGATGGAGTAAAAGATGTTAAATGTTTTACAGCAGATGGCAAAGAGATTTCTATAAATGTGGAATATAATGGTGAAACAGCATCATTTTCTACAGAATCACTCTCTTCCGGTATAGCAATAATCGTAGCCTCGGTCAATAATGGCAAGCAAAGCACTTTCAAAGTGGCTATTTAATCAGATATAAAGTTAGCTAATTTATCGTTAGTTATAGAAATTTCAGATGTAAACGGTGGCGGATTTAATCCGCCGCCGTTTTTTGCGGCATTACTGATATATATATCAAGATCAATATTTACGATAATTGTGATTGACATCAGTTTGCTTTTAAACTTTAATATGATAATTGTCAATAACGTAGGTCTGTTAGTGGAACGCATTTCTAAAATGGGGTTTCAACATTATTTTACAGATTTAGGGTTGCTTACTATGTTAGTTGTGTTGATGTTGTCGTAAAAATTGTTAAATTATAAAATAAGTTCTGATTTATTTTGTAAAATAAATATTTTATACTAATTTTGCTTTTGTAAAAATAAGACGTTTATCAGCCTATGATAAATTGAGAGCAGATTAACATCAACCAAACAATCAAAATAATTAAATCAATTCAATGATGAAAAGTTACGCAATGTTGGCATTAGGTTTTACCTTTTGCATCACAGCGTCTGCTGCTTCAGGGAATGTGGTGTCAGTAATGACTCCTTATCAGACAGCGCAGGCAGTGTCGGAAATGACAATCGACAACAGTCAGATTGTCATGAAGGCTGAGGCAAATAAGGTTGCTTCAAAATTGACCTCAATAGATGATATTGTAGGTGACTACGAGTGGACATTCTATAATGCTTTCGATTCCGATGAGTATGGCGGATGGCAGCTTTACAATTTGTCGATTTCTCTTTCAGACGAGAAGAATACTGTTCTTATTTCCGGGTATAATGGTCTTACTTGGACAGCAACTGTTGATGTGGCTGCGAGCACGATGTCTATCAAAAAACAGTTTGCTTTTACTGCAAAAGATGGCGCGGATGTCTATTTGACCCCGTTCCGTTGGGATGTCGATGACGAAGGCAATGCTACTACTTTTTCAGAAATTGATGCCCTTGTCGGCACATATGAGGACGGCGTCATTTCTTTCAATCGCATTGATTTGATAGGTCTTCCTAACCCTAGCCAGAGAGATAGTTTCTATGGT
This sequence comes from Muribaculaceae bacterium, assembly GCA_009775365.1. Lineage (GTDB taxonomy): Bacteria > Bacteroidota > Bacteroidia > Bacteroidales > Muribaculaceae > Lepagella. The sequence goes on along the minus strand of VSPM01000003.1, from coordinate 43,565 downwards.
CCGCTTTTGGGTTATGAGAACACTATGACAAATGTTCCAGTGGCGGAGATCGATATGAACGAGTGGAATATCATAGGCGATGCTGAGTATTCAGACGGATGGATTGCTCCTCTTTACTACGAAAAACCCGGTGAGGTCTTTTATTCTGTAAAGGTGGCTCAAAATAAGAAGGATTATAATAAGGTTCTTCTCATTGATCCCTATGGAGCGAATTCTCCGTTTGCAGATGTAAACCTCAACAAGACAGCACCCGGATACATCGAAATGGATATGGCAAATCCTGATGTTGTAGTATGTACTCCTCGTTTGTATTCAGGCTATACTGATAATAAGAATGGTAACTATTATAACTACAACACTGAAGGTTATCTTTATTATCTCAAAGGTCTCTCTTTCGACACTATTCTTGAGCGTCTCATAGCAAATGATGCAGAAAGTTCTTGGTATGATCCTACAACTAAGACTATTTACATCTACAACTGTATTTTCGGCATCGAATCTGACAAGGCCGGAACATACACATGGATTGACGGGAATCAGCAGCCTATTGTTATGGAGTCTGTAATCAAACTCCCGTCTAATTGGGACGATTCAGGTGCAGGTGTAGAAGGCATCACAGTTGATGAGAACGCTCCTGTTAAGTATTTCAACCTTCAGGGTGTAGAAGTTGCTAACCCCGAGGCTGGCCAGCTCGTTATCAAGAAGCAGGGCAGCAAGGCTGAAAAGATGATCGTTCGCTAATCAGCAAAGATTAGGATAAATCTTAAAATATTTCCCCCGGTTTGCAATCACGCAAGCCGGGGGATTGTTTTTGTTATAAACAATGAGAGGGAGTCTGTGTCTGCTGCTAAAATTTGCTTTCGGGGTCAGAAGAGGGGGGTGAACGGTGCTGACTTTTTCAGTGCGTTGTTGGCCTCGCCTGCAAGCATTGTCTCTTTCGATGTGTCGAGTTTCATTACTGACGCTCCTTTGCGAAGGTCGCATTTAGTGAGGTCGATGTAATAGTAGCCCATGTTGGTTACGATGTCGAAATAATATCGCCGGTTTTTCAGGTCGGCGTATGAGCGCCATTGTGTCGACGAGACGTTAGGCTCACCTTGTATCAGATATGTGTAGGGCACACACGAGTTGAACAGGATGCTTCGGGTGATGCTGACTGCCAGCGACGGGTCGGCCACGGCTTCTACATGGTGTGAGAAGAAATTTGCTCGCACGCATCGGTCGGGGCTGCTGACGGTGCCGGGAAGCATGTGGGAGCCTCCGATCTTTTCCCAGTATGCCAGTATGGCTTTCATGTCGGGCCATTGCGGGTCGTTGGTCATGGCTCGTATGTCGCCGGGGTCATAGATTCTGATATTTCCGTTGTCGAACTCTACGATTGCCGATTTTCCCGAGGCGTCGGTTATTCCCCAGTGAAGGGTTGAGACGGTGCCTCCGTCGAAAGTGGCTCCACCTATTGAGAAGTCATGTTTTTTTAGCACTTCCACAACTTCATCTGTGGTCTCGTTCAAGTCGAGCAGCCAAGCTATAAACACAGCCAGCGACATCGGGGGCCGTCCTTCCGTGTCAGGGTTGTTGTAGACGGTGCCTTTGCAGAAAAGGCCGTTTATCACAAGTCCCTTTTCATTCATTCCTTCTGTTATTCCTCCGTCGTAGCCCACTGCGTATACGGCTCCATATTTTGAGGTCCATGATATGGCTCCCGGAGCATCTGAGCTTACTTTAGTAATTCCTGCCGGGTAGACATATAGGTTGGTGGGAATCGGAGTTTTCCAGTCAAGGGAGCGCCCTATTACGAAGATAGAGTCGGCGCCCTGATAGATTACTCTTGTGCATGCCCCGGCTTTCGGAACTGAGAGTGCTGATGCGGCGGCTATCGCGCCGCAGGCAATGAGAGTTTTGATGTGTTTCATAGTCATAGCTAAATTGATTGTTTCTGTTGTTATTAACAATCAATCAGGGGCTTTGGTTCTTTTGAGGGTTAGGGCGTGTTAAGGCGCGTTAAGGTCTTTAAGGAGCCTAAGGACTTTAAAGAGATTAAGGTTTTGTCGCTTTGGGAGGGGCTATTGGTCGTGGAAAGTTTTGGTGGAGGGGAGCGGGGATGTGAGCAGGCGGGTGGAGATTGCCCGGAGCGTTCCGGGCCTTTCGTAGGGGTTCAGCCCTTCTGCAATGTCGGGGATTGGAGCGTCTTGTCGGCGTGGCGAGATGTTGGCCAAGGCGTTTATGATTGCTTGCTTCTCGGGTGGCACATTCACAACGGTGTGCCCTTGTGCGCGCCCTTTCTGACGGTCGCCTATATTTATGGTAGGCACTCCGAATGTTGGGGCTTCGATGAGTCCGCTTGATGAATTTCCTATTGAGGCGGAGCAATAGCGAAGCGCCGAGTAGTAGCGTATTCTTCCAAGAGAAGCTACTGCTTTCACATTGTCGGGGTGTTGCGATGCCCAGTCTCTGATTATTCTTGCCACGGTCTCGCCGCCGGTGTCGGAATTCGGCATTGTGAAGAGCACTTTCCATCCTCGGCAGAATGTTGTTGCCAGGGCGTCAAGCAAAGCATGTGTCTGTCGTTCCTCTTCTCCCGGCTGGGTAGTGACTGGATGAAATGTCGCCACCATATATTTGTCGCCAAGTTTGAAATTGAGGTGTTTTTCAAGTTCTTCGCGGCTGGTCATCTTTTCATTTCGTATCGATTCAGCTCCTAAAGAGCCGACCCAGAATACATTTTTTTGGTCTTCTCCCATCTGCACAATTCGCCGGGCATAGTGCTCGGTAGATGTGAAATGGAGCGTGGAGAGTTTTGTGATGGCGTGCCGTATGCAGTCGTCGTAGGCGCCTTCTGTGGTTTCTCCGCCATATAGGTGTGCCACGGGAATCCGGAAAATGAGAGCGGCTGAGGCGGCGGCAAGCATTTCATATCTGTCGCCAAGAATCACCACGAGGTCGGGGGTTAGTCGCGCGAATGTGTCGGCAAGTCCTATCTGTGTCAGGCCCATGGTTTTCACGGTGGCGGCAGGAGAGTCGCCGGAGAGCAGCGAATCAATTTTGCTGTCGACGGTGAAGCCGTCGGCTTCGATTTCATTCACTGTCATGCCGTGTTGCGGAGAAAGGTGCATGTTTGTGGCCACTATCTGGAGTTTTGCTTCTGGAGAATTGGCGATTTCTCTCATAAGGGGAGTCATGATTCCGTATTCGGCTCGTGTGCCTGTGATGAAGCATATTTTTCTCATGATTCTTGATTCAGATTGATTAAAGGGGGATTCCGGTTTTGCCACTCGCGCTCGCTTTTGCTTTTGCTCTTGCCCTGGCTCTTGTTTTGCTTTTGCTTTGGCTCTTGCTTTGCCATTACCCCTCCCTTTGGTCGGGGAACAGGACTTTATAGACTTCCGATGGCGATGCAATTGCCGGCCAGGCCTGGCTTTGCTTGGGGGCTGGGTGCTATTGGATGAGGTCGTCGGCTTTGTAGAAGCGGGTTGAGGCTTTGCCGATTATTTCGTCCCACCGCATGGGGGAGATGCCGGTGCCGGGGCGTTTCACGGTGAGATTGTCTTCTGTGAAGAATTCGCCTTCTTTTATGTCGGTTGCAGCCACGATGCTTTTTCTTGCGGCTTCCATGTTTTTGCGCTCGGATGGGGTGACTCGTTTCACGGCTGAACCGAGAGCCATGCTCACATGGCTTATCCTTCTCACCATCTCTTCCAGTTCGTCAGGGTTGAGCGAGGCCGCATGATCCGGGCCCGGCATGGATGTGTCGAGGGTGAAATGCTTCTCAATGACGGTTGCTCCCAAAGCGGTGGCGGCTATAGGAATTTCTATTCCGCGAGTGTGGTCGGAATAGCCTGTGGCGATTCCGAATGCCTCGCGCAAGGTTAGCATGGCTCTGAGATTCACGTCAGAGAATGGTGTGGGGTATTGCGTGGTGCAATGCAGAAGTGTGATGTCAGAACGTGAATAGCCGGCGTCGTAGAACACTTGAAGGGCGTTTTCCACGTCAGCAAGCGTTGACATTCCGGTGGAAATGATCACGGGGGTTTGGGTTGACGCAATGTTGCGCAGGTAAGGAAGGTTTGTGATCTCTCCCGACGGCACTTTCATATATTTCATGCCAAGAGTCGAGAGAAAGTCGATGCTTTCTTTGTCGAAAGGGGTGGAGAGAAAACCTATGCCCTTTTCCCGGCAGTGGTCTGCAAGAATCCTGAAGTCGGAATAAGGGAGCTCAAGTTTTCGGAGCATGTCGCGCTGAGTGTCGGCGTTGCAATTCGCTTTTTGATATTCAGCAGTTTTGACCGATGCAGTCACAAGGCTGTCGGTTTTGAAAGTCTGGAACTTCACAAAATCGGCGCCGGCGAGTGCAGCGGCATCTACCATCTGCAAAGCGGTTTTGAGAGAGCCGTTGTGGTTGACTCCGGCTTCGGCAATTATTATTGGTTTCATCTGAATGCTTTTTATTATAGGATTGGAGAAGGGGGGGAGGTCAGCTTTAAGGATTTGGGCTAACGGGTTTTCAGGGTGTGGAGCCTGAGGGGGGTGCCGTGGTATATCCCCGGCTCAAGAAGGCTGCGGGTCACAACTGCTCCCATAGCCACCGTCACTCCGGGAGCTATCGTCACGCCGTTGCGGATATTTGCACCAAGCCCTATGAAGCAGTCGCTGCCTATGGAGACTCCTCCGCCAATCACAGCCCCCGGCCCTATGAACGTGTTGTCGCCAATCCGGCAGTCGTGTTCCACGATTGCGCCTGTGTTGACAATCACATGCCGGCCTAAAGTGGCTCTGTTGACTACGGCGCGACACATCACAGCCGACCCTTCTCCAACGATAGAATTACGCGACACAATGGCCGACGGGGCTATTACTGATACAAATTCAGCCCCCGCGTTCTCATACCATTCAATCAATCGGCGGCGCTTGTCCATAACGGGGAGTCCTGCATAGACGAACGCCATGTGGAACAGGAATCCCTTACCGGCCAGTTCAGCCACGTCATTATCATTCCCGAGCCAGTCGGCCGGCATGTCAGGTGAGGGCGACAGTGCAGTGTATCCTGCGATTATGCTGTCATTGTCGAGAGCCTCGACAACCGACAGGGCGTGACCGCCGCCGCCGGCCAGAATCAAACGTTGGTCATTCATAAAATATGTTATAGTTTATATAATTCATCCGTCCTCGCCAATGACCCGGCGAAGCCATTGCTTATCAGCGGGCGCGAAGCTGCCAGAAAGCCACAGCCGAAGCTGCCGCCACATTGAGCGAATCTACATTATGGGCCATAGGTATTTTGGCAGTGTAGTCGGCATCTTCAATCACGTCGTGTGCCAGCCCGTCGCCCTCAGTGCCGAGCACAAGGGCCAGCTTGGGCTCAGAGGCCAGCGCAGGATGGTCGACAGGCACGGATCTGTCAGTGAGAGCGAGAGCCACTGTGGCAAACCCCAAAGCCTTGAGAGAAGAAACCGGGGCTGGGAGCCATGTCCATGGCACAAGAAACACGCTCCCCATCGACACCCTTACGGCGCGGCGGTTGAGCGGGTCGCACGACGTGGGCGTAAGCAGCACCGCGTCAACCCCTAAAGCAGCTGCCGAACGAAAAATTGCCCCGATGTTTGTGGTGTCGGTCACACCGTCGATAACCGCCAGTCTCCGTGCGTCTCTGCAGATTTCAGCCACATCGGGAGCCGGCTTGCGTCGCATGGCGCAAAGCACACCTCTTGTGAGCGTGTAGCCGGTGAGCTCGGCCAGCAGCCCGCGCTCGCCGGTGTACACCGGGATGTCGCCACATCTTTCTATCAGCGAGGCGGCATCCCCTTCAATATGGCGAGGTTCGCACAGCAGCGACACCGGCTCATAGCCGGCATCGAGAGCCACGCCTATCACCTTCGGGCTTTCTGCAATGAAGATCCCCTTGCCAGGCTCAAGCCTGTTGCGGAGCTGGGCTTCCGTGAGCGAGGCATACACTTCGATGCCCGGATGAGAAAGCGATGAAATCTTGATTATGTCCATATGTCTGCAAAATTATAACTTTTTTCCGTCTTATAAAATAAAACTCGCGGTCGAGAGCACCTGATATTTTAGAATTTGTTAATTTTGCAAAAAAATAATGAAGCAATGACAAAAAGAATCATACGATATATATGTGTGTTGGCAATGCTTATGGCACTGCCGGGAGAAGTGGCGGCGTCTGTGCGCATTCACTGCGAGCAAGACACCGCGATTGTGTCGCGCCTGATGGCGGAAGCATCCGCCCGCGGAGGCACATTGGGAGAAAGGTGCGTCTATGTGGCCAAGGCTCTTGCCGGCACCCCCTATCAGAGCCCCCGCGACAATGATTCTATCGGGACAATGGTTGTTGACCTTCACGGGTTCGACCGTCTCGGTTTTGTCAACAATGTCCTTGCCATCGCCATGGCCAGCAGAAAAAGCGTGCCTGCCGTCAGGGATTATGAGGACGCCCTGGAGTCATTCAGCCGCCGAAAAGGGGAAGACAATGGTTTCCCTGCGCAGCTGATTTATGGCGCCGACTGGATTGTGGACAATGTTTACAGGGGAAATCTCAAGGAGCTCACGGAGTATCTCACCGGAGGCGGTTTCAAAACCAAGACTCTCGACTATGTGACACGTCACCCCGACGAATATCCGGCTCTGAAGAATCCGGCTGTGCTCGACAAGGTGCGCATGGCAGAGATGGGCTACCGCAGCCATCGCATACCTCATCTTAAAAAGCAGAGCGCAGGCAACAAGTCGCTTCATGAGCTCATGAACGACGGCGACATTATAATGATGCTGTCGAACGATGTTGATTTCGATCTTTACGACGTAGGGTTTGTGGAACTCGTCGACGGAGTGCCGCATCTCATCCATGTCACCCATGACACCGGCCTCGTGACTGTCGACCCCTATCCGCTGCAGCGCCTATTCAAACTGGAGAACCAGCATTTCTACGGCTATCGCTGGCTGCGCCCGCAAGAATAAGGGGCGTTTGATAGAAAACAAGCCGAAATGGAGGGCCTGACCATGGATTTTTAGGCGGAGGATAAGGTGAAGATGAAAAAATGAAAGAAAATATGGTTGATTTTGCGGGTTGCTATTGCATATAAGATAACAAAATGTTAATTTTGCAATGACTTCAAAGCGAGTGAAGCACCAACTCTACCGTATTAACCTAAAGAATAAATCCAATGTCTATTGCCTCTCGCCCTAAAATTCTGATGATTTATACCGGTGGCACCATCGGTATGAAGGAGAATCCGGAAACAAATGCACTTGAGCCGTTCGATTTTAATCATTTGCTCGACAATGTCCCAAAGTTGAAGATGCTTGATTTCGACATAGCACATCATCAGTTTGAGCATCCGATCGACTCCTCCGCCATGACGCCCGAACACTGGGGCCAGATTGCGCGTGTGATTGAAGACAACTACGACTGCTTCGACGGATTCGTTGTGCTGCACGGCACCGACACCATGGCCTACACAGCGTCGGCACTGAGTTTTATGCTCGAGAATCTTGCAAAGCCGGTGATAATCACCGGCTCGCAGCTCCCGATAGGGGAAGTGCGCACCGACGGCGAGGAAAACCTCATCACCGCTCTCCAGATAGCGGCGGCCCGCGATTTGAACGGCGAGCATGTCATCAAAGAAGTGGCCATACTTTTTGAGAATTATCTCTGGCGCGGCAACCGAAGCACCAAGCGCAGCGCCGACAATTTCAACGCATTTAAAAGCAACAATTATCCCGAGCTGGCCAGAATCGGACTCGGCATAACATTCAACCGCGACGCCCTGTGGCGCAGCAAAGGTCCGGATCTCCCTTTAAGAGTGCATTACAAGATGGACACCAATGTGCTCTACATCGACCTCTTCCCCGGCATTCAGGAGAATGTGGTGAGGCGTATGCTTGCCACTCCCGGCATAAAGGGGATTGTGCTCAAAACATTCGGGGCGGGCAACGGCCCCAACAACCCTTGGTTTATCGACGCCATCAAAGAGACTATAGAGCGCGGCGTGGTGGTTGTAAACATCACCCAGTGCAACAACGGCAGCGTGCATCCTTTCCGCTATGTCACCGGCCTTGACCTTGCACGCGCCGGAGTGGTGTCGGGTCACGACCTCACCTCCGAGGCGGCCATAACCAAGCTGATGTTCCTGCTTGGATGCGGCCTCACCCCCGAAGAGGTGAAAAACTACATGGAATACAGCCTCTGCGGAGAGATGTCGTGCTGACTTCTCCGCCGAGACAAGGCCGAAACGCAAGGGCGTTTGAATTGCGTATGCGGGATATATTTTGTAACTTCGCCAAATAAAAGGAAAAGACATGAACGGACTCACAGCGGCCGATTTTGCCGACACCGGACAATGGCGACTGATTGTCAGGATATACCGGGGGGGTATAAGCGCCCATCTTGAAAATACGCTCCATGAAGGCCTGGAGCCTCAGCTCCTGTTTGCCTCCTCATGGGAGCCGGGCGAGGGCACATTGCTTCAGAACATAGAGAATGCCGTCTATGACCATCCCCGTGTGCTCGACGACTTCTCTGCGTGCATCCTTGTGTTCGACCGCAGAACGGCCTTTATGCCCACAGAGCTTGTGGAAGAGGCTGAAGGAGCGGAAGAAACTTACTACTCCGCCCTTTATTCAGCCGATCCGGCCGATATTTTGACCGACACCGACGGCGACCTCACGGCCGCATATTCTCCGGCCCCCGGCCTTAAAGGATTTCTTAGCCGCACATTCCCCGGCGCAAGGGTGGAATGCAATCTCATGAATCAGGTGAGGCGCCTGCGCCGCGAAGGCACAGGGCTTCGCCTTTTTGTGACTATGCGCCCCGATGAGGCCGACTTTATACTTCTTGACGGCGAGAACCTGATTTCGGCATCTACAAGAGCCTGGCTCGCCGGCCCCGACATTGTGTATTACGCCTTAAACCTTGCCGACGCATACGGCTACACAATGTCAGACATTTCAGTGAAGATTGCCGGCGAAAATGTGCCTGAAGTGGGTGTGGAATTTTTTAACAGACAATTATGAGAATCATCAGAGGAAAATATGGCAGGCGCCGTTTTGAGGTGCCGAAAAACATTACAGCGCGTCCCACCACCGATTTCGCCCGCGAAAATCTCTTCAACGTGCTTGAAAACCTCGACGATTTCGAGGGGAAGACCGCGCTCGACCTTTTTGCAGGAACCGGGGCCATTAGCCTGGAGTTCGCGTCGAGAGGCTGCAGCGAGGTCACGGCAGTGGAGCAGGCCCCAGTGCAGGCTCAGTTTATCAGGAGCGTGAAAGAGAAACTGGGCGACACCGCGCTCAGGGTGATCAAAGGCGACGTGTTTAAATTCATAGCCACATGCGGACGCAGCTTCGACTTCATATTTGCTGACCCCCCTTATGACCATCCGCGCTTCGAGGAGGTGCCGGAGCTGATTCTCTCGTCGGCTATGGTGAAATCCGGCACTGTGGTAATCATAGAGCATTCGCGCACCCGCGACTTCTCCACTCTCCCCGGATTCTCGCAGCACAGAGTGTATGGCAGCGTCAATTTCTCAATATTTATTGTGGAATGAACCGCCGCGGCCTGTAAAAATAATTAAAATCATCTGCGGCCGACATGAAATTTAGCATAAGGCCGCGTAAGCATAAATATTATCTCCAGATGGACAATAAAATAAAACTTGACACCATAGAGGAGGCCATCGACGATTTCCGTCAAGGCAAATTCATAATTGTGGTGGATGACGAAGACCGTGAAAACGAAGGCGACCTCATCATCGCGGCAGAGAAAATCACACCTGAAGATGTGAACTTCATGTTGAAAAATGCCCGCGGCGTGCTGTGCGCACCGGTCACCAACGAACGTTGCCGCCAGCTCAACCTCCCCCATCAGGTTTCAGACAACACTTCAATGCTCGGCACCCCCTTCACGGTGACGGTAGATAAACTCGAAGGGTGTTCAACTGGTGTGTCGACCGAAGACCGCGCAGCCACAATCCGCGCTCTTGCCGACCCGATGTCTACTCCGGAAACTTTCGGGCGCCCGGGTCACATCAACCCCCTGTATGCGCAAGACAAGGGTGTGATTCAGCGCTGCGGCCACACGGAGGCGGCGGTAGACTTCGCGCGCCTTGCAGGGCTTCAGCCGGTGGCTGCTTTGATGGAAATCATGAGCGACGACGGCACTATGGCACGCCTGCCGGAGCTCCGCCGCAGAGCCGACGAATGGGGGCTCAAGCTTGTGAGCATCCGCGACCTCATAGCTTATCGCATGAAAAACGATTCTATCGTTGAAATCGGCGAGGAAGTTGACATGCCTACGTCTTACGGACATTTCAGGCTCATCCCTTTCCGCCAGAAAGATAACGGCCTTGAGCATATAGCATTGATAAAAGGGGATGTGGCAGACGGCGAGCCTGTGCTCCTGAGGGTGCATTCATCGTGTGCCACAGGCGATATTTTCGGCTCGCTCAGGTGTGAATGCGGAGAGCAGCTCCATCTGGCAATGAAAATGATCGAGAAAGAGGGGAGAGGAGCCATAATCTATCTCAACCAGGAGGGGAGAGGGATAGGTCTTATGGACAAAATCCGCGCATATAAGCTTCAGGAAAACGGCCTTGACACAGTCGACGCCAATCTGCATCTCGGGCATAAGGCCGACGAGCGCGACTATGGAGTGGGGGCAAACATCCTCCATGCACTCGGAATAAGGAAAATGCGCCTTATGACCAACAATCCGGTGAAACGCATCGGCCTTGAAGGATACGGCCTTGAAGTGACGGAGAATGTGCCTATAGAGGTTGAGCCAAACAGCTACAACCGTTTTTATATGCACACAAAAAAAGAACGCATGGGGCATGACCTGCATAAAATAGACTGAACGAAATGAAAAAATCCGTAATACTTGCCTCCGCTGTGCTGATAGCCGGGGCCGGAATGGCCAAGAAGACCCTCGACCATGATTGCTTTGATTCATGGGAGCGCCTTTACAACCATTCTATTTCAAACAACGGCGAGTGGGCATCGTTTTCTGTGAACCCGCAGGAGGGTGACGGCACACTCACATTCTACAACACGTCCAACGGGCGACGCGTGGAGATTCCTCGCGGCTATAGCCCGGCTTTCTCTGCCGACAGCCGCTATGCCTTTGCCCTGGTGAAGCCTTTGTTTAAGGCCACGCGTCAGGCCAAAATCGACAAGAAGAAGGATTTCGACCTCCCGCAGGACTCTCTTGCCATCGTGGAGCTCTCTTCGGGGAAAGTGACCAAGATTGCCGATGTCATTTCTTATAAAACCGGAAAGGATGGGGGTGAATGGGTGGCATGGCTGTCGTGCGACACCACGCTTGTGAAACCCGCCGCCCTGAAAGATAAAAAATCCGGCCGGCCGCTTGTGGTGCGTCATCTCTCAAACGGCACTTCTAAAACTATAAATTGGGTTGACAGTTATCTGTTCTCAAACGACGGCTCCAAACTTGCCGTGACGTTGAAGAAAGAGAAAAACGACTCGCTTGCCACAAACGGCACCGGGGTGGTTATTCTTCCCGACACTGCATTCCATCTTATCGACCGTGATAAACTTTTCTACGGGGTGCCCCGCTTCAATGAGGCCGGCACACGCCTTGCCTATGTGGCCTCTGTGGATTCAGCCGAGAGCGGCACCCGCAGAAGCTCGCTTTTCATGACCGACCTCACGGCCGACCTCCTCAGCGCCGACGAGATTTCCCTGTCGATCCCGCAGGGGAGTCGAAAGCATCTTATGAAGCCTCACGCCAAGGACCCCGAGACTCAGGCGCGGCTCGAAAAAGAGTGGGAGAAGAGAATGAATGCCGGCGAGCTGATGATCAATCAGTATTCAGAGCCTGTATTCTCTCACGACGGGCGAAGGGTGGTTATCGGCGTGGCTCCTTATGTGGCTCCCGACGACACCACGCTTGTAGACTTTGAAAAGGCTACGCTCGACATATGGCGCTGGGATGCGCCGTTCACTCCTCCGCAGGAGAATAATCAGGTTGACAGGCTGCGCAAGCAGACCTTCCCTGTGGTGATAGACATGGCTTCGGGAAGCCAGACGCTGCTGACGTCGAATCCTTTTGTGGATGTGGCGGCCCCCGACCGCTGGGATGCCGACTGGGCGCTTCTCACAGATGCGACAGAAAATATATCAGCCGTGCAATGGGACTATCAGTTCCCGGTGCAGCTTTCGATTGTGAATGTCAACGACGGCGACGTCCGCGAGGTGACGATGGCAAAGAACGAACTCTCGGAGCTCTCTCCGGCAGGGAAATATGTGATGTGGTTTGACGACCGCCAGTTCCACGCCTACGACATCGCCACAGGAAAAACGGCCACAATCAGCGCCGATGTGCCTTATCCTCTCTGGAACGAGACAATGGACTTTCCGCTCAAGGAGCTTGAGCCTTACGGAGTGATGGGATGGAGCGAAAACGACGGTGCAGTTCTTGTGTATGACCGCTACGATGTGTGGAGCCTCGACCCCAAGGGTGAGCGCGCTCCTGTGTGTGTCACCGCAGGAGAAGGGCGTAAAAACAATCTCCGCTTCCGCAGCGTGAAGACCGACCCGGATTTTCGTTCGTTCAAAAACGGCGACAAGATTCTGTATTCCGTGTTTGACTATGCCGGCAAGCGCAATGGCCTCGCAACCTCTGTGTATGGTGCAAAGACCGGGGCGCCTAAAGTGGATTTCCTCGACGAATATTCCTTCACACAGGTCCGCAAGGCCAAGAATGCCGGCGTCTACAGCTGGGACCAGGCTAATTTCAGCACATCTCCCAACGTGTATGTGAGCCGTGACATCGAGAAAGGGAAGGCTGTGAAAGTTACCGACACCAATCCCCAGATGGCTGAATACAACTGGGGCACAGCTCAGCTTTTCAAATGGTACACATATGACGGAACCCCTGCCGAGGGCGTGCTTTATCTCCCGGAGGATTTCAGCCCCGACAAGGAGTATCCTATGATTTCATACTTCTACGAGACATACACCGAAGACCTCTATACCCACTACGACATGGAGCCTTCATGGAGCTGGATAAACTTCCCTTTCTATGTGAGCAGAGGTTATGTGGTGTTTGTGCCCGACATCAAATACACAGCCGGAGTGCCGGGAGAATGCGCCTATAATTTTGTATGCTCCGGAGTGGAAGAGCTCTGCAAGAAATATCCCAACATCGACAAGAGCCGCGTGGGTATCGACGGCCAGAGCTGGGGTGGATACCAGACCGCCTATCTTGTGACCCGCACCGACATGTTTGCGTGCGCCGGCTCGGGTGCGCCCGTGTCGAACATGACATCCGCCTTTGGTGGTATCCGCTGGGGCACCGGCGACTCCCGCCAGGCGCAGTATGAAGTAGGGCAGAGCAGAATAGGGCGCAACCTCTGGGATGCCAAGGAGCTGTATCTTGCCAACTCGCCTGTGCTATATGCCGACCGGGTTGAGACCCCGCTTCTGATCATGAGCAACGACGAAGACGGCGCAGTGCCCTGGTATCAGGGCATAGAGATGTTTATGGCCCTTCGCCGCCTCGGCAAGCCTGTGTGGATGCTGCAATACAATGGAGAGGCCCACAACCTCAAGGAGCGTCGCAACCGCAAGGACATAACCCGCCGTCTGCAGCAGTTCTTCGACCATTATCTGAAAGGGGAGCCGATGCCTGAATGGATGAAAAACGGCATACCTGCCATCCGTAAAGGCCAGGAATACGGGTTCTGACAATCGTCGGGTTGTTTCAAATATGATTATCAGGTAAGAATCATTTATTTGTAATTCAATACGCACACATAATTGAACAAGGAGATATTGAGGCTGAGCGTGCCGGCAATCGTGAGCAACATCACGGTGCCGCTGCTCGGCCTTTGTGATACGGCAATTTCCGGCCATCTCGGTTCGGATCTCTACCTCGCGGCGATAGCCGTGGGGTCGGTCATGCTTAATGTGGTGTTCTGGCTCTTCGGATTTCTTCGCATGGGCACAACGGGCCTCACCGCCACGGCATTTGGCGCCGGCGACGATTCCGGGGTGAGGAAAGTGTTCACGCGGGCCATGCTTCTTGCCGGGGGCGCCGGCGTGGCCCTGATTTTGGCCCGTGAGCTGGTGATGTACGCGCTTATGAAGCTCATAGGGGCGGAACCTGACGTGGCGGGATATGTAGGGCGCTATTTCATGATACGCATCTGGGGGAGTCCCGCGCTTTTAGGGGTGCTCGCCGTGAGCGGGTGGTTTGTGGGTATGCAGTCAACGGCTTATCCCATGGTGATTGCCATATCTGTCAATATTGTCAACATTGCGGCGAGTTTTGCTCTTGTGTTCTGGTTTGGCTTAGGATTTGAGGGTGTTGCATGGGGCACGCTTGTCTCCAACTGGGTTGGCCTTGCCATAGCAATGGGGTGCGCCTTGCGCTTCTCGAAAGGGAAAAGATTGTGGTGCGGAGTCAGAGAAGCGGTCTCCGGAGGTGGGATGGGTAGATTTTTCTCAGTCAACAGCAACCTGTTTTTCCGCTCGGCCTGCATCATTTGCGTCACACTCGGAGTCACGGCCGCCGGCGCTCGCCTCGGGGCCGCCACTCTTGCCATAAATGTGGTGGTCATGCAGTTCTTCCAGTTCTTCTCATTCTTTATGGACGGTTTTGCGTTCAGCGGAGAGGCGCTGGTGGGGCGCTGGTGGGGGGCCGGCGACAGCGTGATGGTTGGCAAATATGTGCGCGCCCTTCTGTGGTGGACGGTCGGCGTGGCTCTCCTTTTTACTGTGTGCTACGGTCTTGGAAGCGATGGAATCACGTCGCTGCTCACCGACAGCGAGAGCGTCAGACAGGGGGTGAAAGGGATGAGAGCATGGATTTGGTCCCTTCCTGTGGTTTCCGCCTGGGCGTTTATCTACGACGGTTTTTATGTGGGAGTGACCGACACGCGCAAAATGATGATGTCCACAATTGTGGCTACGATTGTTTTCTATATAGTGGCGTTTGTGAAATTAGCAGAAGGGCGCGTCGTTATAGAAGTGGATAGCAATGCCGCTGTCTGGACTGCGTTTCTCTCATATCTTTTCATCAGAGGCGCATTTTTAGCCATAGCATGGCATATTGTCCCGAGGCATGTCAAATAACATACACACACTGATTATATGATAAAGTTTGTAAATGCCAAGATTAATCTTGGATTGAACATAGTGAGAAAGCGCGAAGACGGCTACCACGACCTGGAGACCGTGTTCTTTCCCGTAGGCATAGAGAGCGGCATGCCGCAGCAGCCGGAAGCATTCGACGACATACTGGAGGTGACAATCAACAAGAAGCGCACGAGCGGATGCCGCTTCCAGCTCATGGGGCGCCGCATTGACTGCCCGCCCGAAAAGAACCTTGTAGTGAAGGCCACCACATTGTTTCTCAAAGCGTTTATCGACCGCTATGGCGGCCTTGACGAGATAGGGCTTTTCGACATCATGCTCGACAAGCATCTCCCCGACGGGGCCGGCCTTGGAGGGGGCAGCGCCGATGCCTCATTCGCGCTCGTCACTCTCAACGAACTCACCGGCGGGCGTTTCTCACAGGATGAGCTTGCCGCCATGGCACTGAAGCTCGGGGCCGACTGCCCGTTTTTTATCTACAATGAACCTTGCTTCGGCGAAGGAGTGGGCGAGGTTCTTACACCGGTAGACATAGACCTCAAGGGGAATTGGCTGCTGATAGTTAAGCCTGACGTGTATATATCCACGAAAGAGGCATTTGCCGGAATCACCCCCCGTCAGCCCGGATTCGACCTCAGATTCCTTCCTCACCTTCCGCTGGAGCGATGGAGGGAGATGGTTGTGAACGATTTTGAAGAGTCGGTGTTCCCGGGTCATCCTGAGCTGGGAGAGTTGAAGGATGCGATCTATGCGTCGGGGGCAGTCTATGCCTCGATGTCCGGTTCCGGCTCCTCGATATATGGCATTTTCACCGACGGCGATGCCGCGCGCTCCGCACGCGACAGGCTTTCGTCAACTTATGGGGGCGTTTGGTTGTTTGCTTTATAATGGAAAGCGGGTTTCAGAGGTCTTTTAAACCCCCTTATGTGGCTGAAGAGGCATATCGTAAATATGTTGTTGTCAGGCCGGAGTGATCCGCAAAGCCGATTTTAACAATTATTGGCTTGAAATTTGTATGAGATAAATCAAACAACTGTCCGTTATGGAAAATAAGAATAATAAAATCAACGAGAATAACCGCCCGGCTGATGAGGCGGCAGAGAATATGGATTCCCTTAACAATGAGGGGAACGCGCCTGAAGTGGAAGATGTGGCTCCTGACGCAGAGACTGTAGAGGATGCCCGGGAGGTAGATTCTTTGGAGAGCAAGGTTGAGGAGCTGCAGGCTCAGGTCGAGAAGGAGAAGAAGGAATACCTTTTTCTTATGGCTGAGTTTGACAATTTCCGCAAGCGCACTCTCAAGGAGAAAAGCGAGATTATCCGCAACGCCGGAGAGAATGTGCTCAAAGGTCTGCTCCCCATCATGGATGACTTCGAGCGCGGCATAAAGGCAGCCGAGCAGAGCGACGACAGCGCAGCCATGAAGGAGGGTATAACTTTAATCTACAACAAGCTGAAGAAATTCCTCGCCCAGAATGGAGTAAAGGAGATTGACCCTGCCGATGACACATTCGACACCGAAAGGCATGAGGCCATCTCTGTGGTGCCGGTGCCAGACGAGTCGATGAAAGGTAAGATTCTCGACACAGTGGAGAAGGGCTACATGATTA
The DNA here is from genome assembly GCA_009775365.1 of Muribaculaceae bacterium. Lineage (GTDB taxonomy): Bacteria > Bacteroidota > Bacteroidia > Bacteroidales > Muribaculaceae > Lepagella. The sequence continues at coordinate 26,835 of VSPM01000003.1, read as the reverse complement.
ATGACAAGGTGCTTCGCCATGCCAAGGTGGTAGTGGGGCAGTGACCGCGTGATTCTATTCATAATTGCTAATTGTAAATTCAAATAATTAGGGGTCATGGCACAGAAAAGAGATTACTACGAGGTGCTTGGCGTTGCAAAAAACGCCAGTGCAGACGAAATAAAGAAGGCTTATCGAAAGATGGCCATAAAGTATCACCCCGACAAGAATCCGGGCGACAAGGAGGCCGAAGAGAAATTTAAGGAGGCGGCAGAGGCTTACGACGTGCTGAGCGATGCCAACAAGCGTGCCAAGTACGACCAGTTTGGCCATAACATGGGCCCGCAAGGTTTCGGAGGCGCCGGAGGTGGCGGCTTCTACAGTGGCGGGGGCATGTCGATGGAAGATATTTTCGCTCATTTCGGCGATATTTTCGGTGGCCGAATGGGTGGCTTCGGCGGGTTTGAAGGTGCCGCCGGAGGGCGTCCGCGCCGACATGTCAATAAGGGCACCGACCTGCGTATCACTGTGAAGGTCACTCTCAAAGACATAATGAACGGTGTGGATAAGAAGCTTAAGATTCCTCGCCTTGTGGCTTGCCCTCATTGCAAAGGCACCGGCGCGAAAGATGGCACGGCGTTCCACACTTGTCAGCGATGCCAAGGCACCGGCTATATCACGCATGTGCAGCAAACCATGTTCGGGGCCATGCAGAGCGAGTCGGTGTGTCCGGAGTGTAACGGCGAAGGGAAGGTCATTTCCGAGCAGTGCAGTTATTGCCAAGGTTCGGGCGTGGAGAAGAAAGAGGAGATTGTCAGCTTCCATATTCCTGCCGGAGTTGAAGATGGCATGACGCTCACTATGCGAGGCCAGGGTAATGCCCCGCGTCATGGCGGAGTGAACGGCGATCTGCTGATTGTTATTCAGGAAGAAAAGAATCCGGAGCTGATACGCGATGGCAACGACCTCATCTATAACCTTATGCTTGATTTCCCGACTGCGGCGCTCGGTGGAAGTGCTGAGATTCCTACAGTCGACGGGCGTGCGCGCCTGAAGATAGCTGCCGGCACTCAGCCGGGCAAGGTGCTTCGTTTGCGCGGCAAGGGTTTGCCGGAGATGAACAGCAGTGCTCGCGGCGATTTGCTTGTGAACGTGATGGTTTACGTTCCGGAGTCTCTGACAGATGCAGAGAAGGCGGCTATAGAGAGTCTTAAAGGCACTCCGAATGTTGTGCCCACAGAATCGACTGTGAAACGAATCTTCTCACGTCTGCGCCACATTTTCAACAAAGAGAACCGAGGCGAATAAGCCAAAGACTGAAGTATTATTTTTGAGTGAGGACGTGGGGGAGGAGGTTGCGCACGGTTTGCCCGAAGCGCACTTTGTAGCTTTTGGATGTGGCGTCATAGCTCTCGATCACGCCTTCGCCAAAAACGCGGTGTGTGACAAGAGTGCCGTTGGCCATAGGCTGCTCCGCTCCCTGCCCGAGCTCTTCATTGAGCATGGCAACCATCCCGGCTGTGCCGGCTTTCAACACTGGGTCGAGGTACCCTTCTATTCTCAACATACCTTCCGGCACTTCGGAGAGGAAACGCGAGGGGTATTTCAAGGCTCCATTGTCGTTGAGATATCCCTCCGACTCACAGAGCCAAAGCATTTTCTCTGCGCGTGTCACCGCAACATACATCAATCTTCGTTCCTCTTCCTCACCGTCCTGACGCCTCTCCCTTATGGAGCGGTGGCTGGGGAATATACCCTCAGTAAGACCCATCACAAACACTTCCTTGAATTCGAGTCCCTTCGACTGATGAATGGTCATAAGGCGCACTTTCTCTGAGTCAGTGGAGCGGTCGGCATTTGTGTAGAGGGCAATCTCCTGAAGATATGACACAATGTCGGCATCGCCTTCATCTATGCGCCCGGCCTCAAATTCTTTCATGGAGTTGATAAGCTCGGCTATGTTTTCGAGTCTTTCCTCCTCTTCATCATTGCGATAGAGGTCGCCAAGTCCGCTCTCTTTCAAAATCCAGTCGGTAAGTTCCGACACACTCATCACGGGCACGCGCATACGCGCCTCCTCAATGAGACTCAAAAACTGCGCCGCGCCGGTGCGAGAGAATGTTTTGTCGGCCGCATGGTTTCTCAGAGCGGTCATAAGCGGCATCCCCTCTGCCTCAGCTATCTTTGTGAGATTCTTGAGCGATGTTTCCCCGAACTTGCGTGCCGGAAGATTCACAACCCTCCGGAAAGAGAGGTCGTCGGCATCAGTGGCCACGATGCGGAGATAGCTTATCACATCCTTAATCTCCTTGCGTTCAAAGAAGCGCACGCCGCCCCACACGGAGTAGGGGATGTGGAGCTTGAACAGAGCCTGCTCGATGCGGCGAGAAATGAAAGAGCTGCGATAGAGCACAGCGAAGTCGCTGCTTCGCATCCCCTCTTTCAGACCCTCTTCAATGCGGGAGGCCACAGCCTCTGCCTCCTCTTTCTCAGAGCGGGAATGGAGATGCACGGCCTGCCGCTCGTTGAGCCTGCGTGTGAAAAGCTCCTTCTTAACGCGGAGGCGGTTATGGTCGATTATATGGTTGGCCACGTCGAGGATGTCGGGCGTGGAGCGATAGTTCTCATTGAGGATGATGTCGGTGGCGGCTTTGAAGTCAACGAATATTTTCGGATTTGCCCCGCGCCATTCGTAAATGGCCTGGTCTGGGTCGCCCACCACGAAGAGATTGCCATGATGAGCAGTGACGGCGTGGAGCAGTTTCCAGTCGTCGCCGGTGCAGTCTTGCACCTCGTCAACCATCACATAGTTGAGCATCTCTGTCCAATATGTGCGGGCGTCTTCAAAATGGTTAAGGATGTAGAGAGTGAAATACAAGAGGTCGTCATAGTCGAGCGCAAACTGCTTGAGCTGCAGCTTAAGATAGCGCACGGTTGCATCGGGCGCCTCTGCCGGCGAGAAAGGCAGAAGGTGGTTCTGTATATATTTCAAGGGGTCATACCCCTTGAAAGCGGCCACGCTTTTCAAGAATCGCTCGGCAGTGGTCTTTCTGCGGTCTATCCCGAAGTCCTGCATAGCCTGGCGGGCAAGCGACTTTGCATCCTCCTCGTCGATTATGATGAAATTCTTGGGATACCCGATTCTGTAGATCTCGCGGCGCAGGAACTTGGCGCAGAAGCTGTGGATGGTGCAAATGAAGTCGTTCACGCTTCCGCGGTCAACCATTGTCGATATGCGCCTTTTCATCTCCTGAGCGGCCTTGTTGGTGAAAGTGAGGCAGAGGATATTTCCGGGGTTTATCCCTATTTCGTTTACGAGAAACGCATAACGATGAGCGAGCACACGAGTCTTTCCCGACCCTGCGCCCGCCACAACTCTTACGCGTCCTTCAGTGGCCTCTACGGCCTGCTGTTGCTTCTTGTTAAGGTTCATAAAGTAAGGCCACTGCGGTAGCCGCAATTCCCTCTTTGCGCCCGGTGAATCCGAGTTGCTCGGTGGTGGTGGCTTTTACCGACACGCAGTCGGCGCTTATGCCCATCACCTCGGCGAGTTTTTCACGCATGGCGTCGATATGGGGCTTGAATTTGGGGGACTCCGCCATTATGGTGATGTCGGTGTTGCCTATTTCCCACCCTTTCTCGCGCACGAGCCTGCACACTTCCGCAAGGAGAAGCTTGCTGTCGGCCCCTTTGTAGCGAGGGTCTGTGTCAGGAAAGTGATAGCCTATGTCGCGCAAAGCCACGGCGCCGAGGATAGCGTCGCAGAGGGCATGAATGGCCACGTCGGCATCGCTATGGCCAAGCAGCCCGTGGGTGTGAGGCAGCCTTATGCCGCAAATCCAGAGGTCTCGCCCCTCAACGAGGCGGTGTACGTCATATCCTTGTCCGATCCTGAACATATTTTCTAAAAATTAAGATCTGATGTCTGTTAAGAATTTAACGGCGACGCTTTCCGAAGAGATCCTGCAGGCCGTCCATGTCGAAAGAGAGTGTGAAACGCAATGTCTGGTCGAGCGGTGAGCTTTGCGCTGTGGCCAGCATGTAGGATGCGTCGAGACGCAGCACATTGAGTGAGAATCCGGCTCCGAAAGTGAAGTAGCTTCTGCCACCTTTCGATGCGTTCTCATAGTTATAGCCCATGCGGGCAAAGAACTGCTGGTTGTAGGCATACTCGGCGCCTGCCGACACGTTGATTTCCTTCAATTCTTCGCCGAATCCGCCGGGAGCGTCGGAGAAACTTTTGAAAATGCCTGTGATAGGCGACATTGTTTCCCATTTCTCTTTTGCTTCTTCATATTCCATCTGTCCTTCGATGGTTTCCATGTCATAATCCTTGGTGCGGGGCATGGTGGGCACAAGAAGTTTGTTGAGGTCCAGGCCGATTGCCAGGGTGTTGTAGTCTGCAAGAGGGAACATGAACTGTGTGCCGAGGCGCAGGTTGGTGGGTAGAAACGCATAGTTGGCCCCGTGGTCGTAGCTCACTTTCGTACCGATGTTCGAGATGTCGAAGCCCCATGAGAACTGGCATTCGTTGCGCCCGATCATAGGATAGGTCACATAATATCCGGAGAGGTCTACAGAGAATGCGCTGGCCGCAGTGTTTGATTCTCCGGAATAGGAGTCGTCGTAGGAGAGGTCGGAGAGAATGTAGCGCAACACGACGCCCATAGAGAATTTCTCCGAGAGCTTGCGCGAATATCCGAGGTCGAAGGCGAATTCATAAGGGTTGATGGTCTGCATCACCTCGCTTGAAACCTGCCCTCCCATGGTGACTTCGCCAAGAGAGAAATAGCGGAAAGATGCGCTTATGGCCTGATTGTCGCCGCTGCCGAGTTTCCAGAATCCGGAGAGGTCGGCAAGGAAAATGTCGTTTACAATCTTGCGGAGCCAGGGTGTGTAGGAGATGGCGAGGCCGCCGGAGCTGTAAGCAAAGGCATATTTCGACGGGTTCCAGAACTGAGAGTTCATGTCGGGGTCGGTGGCCGCGCCAAGGTTGCCCATGCCCGAGCCTCGGGCGTCGGGGGTGATGCTGAGGGTTGTCACTCCGGTGTTGACCGGGTTGAAGTCATTGTCCTTGATGTCATTTTCTGCATATGATGCGGCCGGGAACAGACCGGTCATGACAAGGAGAGCCAGAAGTATGAGCCGTGATAAGGTATTCATGCTGATTATGGTGAAGGATTGGATGAGAAGAGTCTGCATGCCACTGGCATTTTTTTTGAACCGTGGCATAATTTATAAACTAAAAAACAGTAAAAATATTGCCCCCTCGAAACTAAGAGCGCGCTCAATGATTCAAGGGGGCGTGAAAAGGTTGTGATTACGACAAGGCTTGCGTGGCGAAATCTTGAGTCACACAAGGGGGATGAAAATCACGGGAGAGTGCCTGTTGAGCGATTCCCCGGCGGTGGATGATGTCTCAAGCAACACCCCTTTGTAAAGGCCAGCGGGGAGAGAGTTGCCGGCATCGTCAAGGCGGTCCCAGGTTACAGAGTCATCACTGGTGTCGATTCGGCGCACCACTTTCCCCGATGGGCTTATTATCAGTATCCGCTTATTGCCCGATGCCCCGCTGCAATGGAATGTGGCGGTGTCGGCCACGGCTGTTTCCTCCAATACCAGGGTTAGGGCTGAGAGTGGTTCTCCCAATGTGAACACAATCTGGGAGTGCGACCGGTTGCCATGCTGGTCGCTCACCATCACGGTGGCTGTGTGCACTCCGTCTGTGAGATGCGGAACGGGAGTGCTGAATGTGCATCGGCGCCCATTGTCGGCCACTTCTATCACAGACAGTGCCGTCGATATGGAGTTAGCTCCGTCTATTTCAATGCCGTTGGGTTTCGGAATCGATGAAGATGAGAGGTCGAGCGCATTGTCGTCATATGCGGTCACGATTATGCGCCCGCTGCCGTCGCAATAAAACTCTTCAATCACAGGAGGGGTGGTGTCGTCGGCGGGTGAAGGGCCATCGTTCTTAGCCATGGTCATTTCGAGTGAGGCGGCTGCGCCGGCAAATGTTGCCGGGTCGAAAGCCGACACATAGACCGGGCATTTCTCATCGATGAAAGAGTCGAAGTCCGCAGGAACCGGCAGAGAGATTGTGAATTCTCCGTCTTCCACCTCCGAAGCGCTCATGGCGGCAATGTTGTCGCCATATGTCACAGTGAGAGGTTTCTTGATCTCTTTAGGCTTTGTGTAGAAATCGTCTGATTTCAGAGAATATTCCGGTTCTGCCAGTTTTGCCACCACGCTTCCGTTGAACCCGGTGTTGACATTGCCTGAGGCATCGGTCACTTTCCCTTTTATCTCTATGCGTTTTCCCGGCTCCGGCTCAGTGGCGGCAGAAAGCTGAATGCCCGCCTGAGGCACCGGTATGGTGATGGCCGGGTCTGCCATCAGAATGAATGCAAGGTCGTTGGTGTTTTTGCTTGAAGTTTTTGCATTGGCATAGATCTCGCCTATGGAGAGCGGCCCGTCGGCAGACTTTGTATAGGCAGAGATGAACGATTTGGCAAAACTGTCGTTCTGGCCTGACCATGTTTCCCTTAATGTCACAAGCCCTCCCACGGCTCCTGCCGGCGTAGAGAGAATCATCGATTCTCCAACGCCCCTGCGCCCCTGGTCGGAGACTGTGGTGTTGCATCCCGCCGTCATGAGGAAGGTGAGGTGGCGGTTGTTGAGGGCCGCAATATGGGAGTTTGAAAAGAAATTGTTGTCTTGCCCTATCTGCGCCGGGCTTGAGTGTCCGATATAGATTGTGAACCCTTTGCCGGCATTGAGATATTCATTAAATTTCTTGTTGGCCTCGTTTGAATCGTAGGCGTCGATAGCAAGCACGGAGTTTACTATCGCTTTATTGCTGAGGTCGCTGACATAGCGCGCGAGACGCACAGCCTGCCAGTCATGGGTGTGGCTGTCGCCTGTGCCGCCGATATATAGCCAGTCGGAGAGGACATTGGCATGGCTCGTGTCTGAAAGATAGCGTTTAATCTTGTCGATATAGAGCCGGGCGTCGGCGTCATTATAAAACGGCAGCACTCCCACGCCAACCGACACGGGGGCATATTCTGTTTTGCCGAGGTCGACATTGGGGGTGGTGATGCCGTAAAAATCGGGCAATGCGTAGGCTCCGTGTGAACGATGGATTGTGGGGCATTGAACGGCTATGGTGGCGTCTGCCGCATGCGTGCCGGCGTTTATGCCCCTGACATCGCTGAGATACGGGCCGATAAAAAGCACGTTGCGGAGTGGCTTTGATGAAGAGTTGTAGAATTTTGTCACCAGGTTTCGACATGCCGAAGGGTCGGGAAGGGCGTCGGAAAATTCTGCATACACCTGCGACAGTGTGGCAGTGGCCACGGTGAGTGAATCATGAGAGCGGTGAATGTCGGCAATCTGTTCGGCATATTCGATAAAAGCGTCGGGGCATATGATAAGAAGGTCAGCCCCTTTGGCGCTTATTTCAGAGAGAGTGGAATTGCCGGGATGATGGATGGCTTTTTCCCACGAAGCGATTTTTTTCTGTGTTTCCGATGTGTCGAAGAAATTCACCACAGGTGTTTCTCCGGAAGATGATATTGTGAACGCCCCGTCAGAATAGTTGAGCAGCGATGGCGACGCCGGGTTGGTGATGTCGATGCCGCGCAGGCTTGGAGCAGCTTTCAGCCGAAGGCTCTCTCTCGCAGTCGCAGCTGGGAACGCTGTCATTCCGCATGGGCCGGGCAATGATGAATCTTTGAAATTGCGTTGATATGAAAGAATCCAATAGTCGAGGTTTGCCACTCCTGTCTTGTTGTCTGTGGAGCTGTAGGCCACAGTCACTACATTGTCACCGTTTTTTACAGCCACGGGGGCCACGCAGCCGCTGACTGGTGTCAGGTTGTTGCTTGTGGCTGTGCATTTGTCGATTTGCTTCTTCCCCTCAGGGGCGTCGGTGCCGAAAGTGAGTGTGCCATCAGAGTCTTTTTCTGTATAGAACACACATTCCATCATCCCTTTCATGCCGGTGTCAGCTTCAGGAATATTAACCCTCCACTCTCTTTCAGAGGGATTGCCTCTGTTGAATGACTCGCCCCAATAAAGGTTGCCGGTGTCGGTAGAGTTCTGGGCCATGTCGATTTCATGGCACACGAATCCGATTCCGCCGGTTGCTTCTTTCGTGGTTGTTGAGGAGTCGGAAGTTTCCGTCATCTTCAGGAGAGAGCCGGGTGAGTCGGTGAGAAAGTAGTATCCTGAATCGGAATAGATGTTACGGCCGTTGTTGACGAACCTTCCGCTGATTGTGCCTGTCGGAATTGATTCAATTTTTTTGAAAGAGAACGATTCCGGACCAAAGGCATGAAAATATAGCCGGCCGTTTTCATGAATCACAGGCACTTCCGGATGAATTCCGAACAAGTCGTTTTCATGGTTTATTGCCAAAGGCTGCCCGCCTCGCCCTATCAGGCCGACACCCTCAGGGTTGGAAAACCCCATTTCACGCAGTTCTTCATAGGTGATTTCATACACCCCGGTTTCGGGAACGGTTATTTTTACCCATTCCGAGGCAGAGATTGATGATGAAAACAAAAACGGGAAGGATATGAAGGCGGTGCGGAAAAGGTCCATAGCGATGCAAGGTGTGAAGATTGAGCAGACTGGGGAGTTTTTACTTGATTTTAACCGACAGAATCGGCGCCGGGCTTTCGCATGAAGAGGCGAGGGCTTCTCCACATGCGCATGATTTTAGGCTTGAAAGGAACACTTCGAGAGTGTCGCCGATTTCAACTTTCACCCCTTGCGAAACTATCGGGGCGAATATGTCTCCCATTTTCATGGTGTTGGAGGACGACACGGCGGCCAATGCCTCGTCGATAGACAGCGGAGCATCGTCTGCCTTCCATAAGGCGCACTCTGCGCCGTTGAGGGTCATGGTCAGATTCTCTTCGGGATTGAACGGTAAGAAATCTCCGATAATCAGCGATCTGTCGAATGAATAAGCCATGTCGGCAGGCAGCCCTTCCTCGAGAAGCCTTCTGCGCACCTCCGGGAGCCGGAAATGAATGGCCGGGGCCAGCTCGGAGTAATATCTGTGGCCGAACCGCGTGGCTATGGTCTTGCCAAGCCTGTTAATTTTTATGACGGGCGCGAGCACAGCCTCAGCCACTGTGTCGGTTTCAGGAATGAAAAATGGTTTCCCTGCGTTGGATATGGCTGAATCCGGCAGGAAATACCACGCGCGGGCATTCGATTGCGATGCTCCGGCCACATTTGCGGCCATTATTATTGTCTTCATCAGGATTCTGCGTTAAGTCGGTTGTAAATCAGAGCAAGATGGGCATAAATAGATGTGTTGGTCATCACAATCCCTTCTGCCACCTTCACTCGGTAAGGGGTGAAATTCCATATGGCTCTTATGCCCTCTCCGATGGCTGTGTCGGCAGTGTCCTGGGCACATTCCGCCGGCACGGTGAGGATTCCAATCGTAGCGTCATGCCTGTTCATCATTTCGGAGAGTGAGTCCATATGATATATTGGCACGTCTCCCACGGTGGAGCCGATTTTTTCGCAGTCGATGTCGAAGCCGGCCACGATGTCGAGACCGTAGTTTGCAAGGCCGGAATCGTGCATAAGTGCTCTGCCGAGGCTCCCGGCTCCAAACACAAACGCCTTGTGGAGGGTGCGAAACCCAAGGAAATCGGAAAGAGCTTTTGCAAGGGCATCAACTTCATATCCTATGCGGGTCTTGCCCCGGAGCGACAAAAATGAGAGGTCTTTGGCAATCTGCGCCGCGTCGACGCTAAGGGCTCTTGAAATCTGTGTAGACGACACGAACTCCACCTTCCGGGCCTTCAGAATCTCGACGTAGGCGAGATACCATGGGAGGCGGCGGAGCGTAGGTTCGGGAAGTATTATGTTGGGATTGCTTATCATTTACTTGGCGGTGACCGCAAGTTTGCGGGTCTTGGTTATAGATGCTCCCTCAGGAGTGGTGATTGTGGCTCTGTAGAGATAGATGCCACGGGGCACACGGTTGCCCGATGAGTCGCGAAGGTCCCATCCGAGAGTCACGGTCGTGCCGTTGGCTGTCATGTCGGGCGCTGTGCCAGACCATACGAGAGTGCCTGAAAGGTTAAACACCTCTACCACGCATCCCATGGAGCCTGTGGCCCCGTCGGAGCTAACGATGAAATTCACGCTTGTAGATGCCGGGTTGACGTCGGTGGAGAGCTCTGCGATTTCGGTAATCCATCCTGCGGCTACTTTGAATTTGAGGGTGGCGGTAGATGAATTGTTGGCATTGTCCCACACCACAAACGAAAGTGTGTGCTCTCCCGGCTCTATGCCTGAAAGGGGATATGCAATTCCGCCTCCGAGAGGATTGTTCTCATCAGGGGTGTAGTAGAGGGTAACATCGTCGAAATGATTTTTGCCGTCAAGCGACACGAGCATGGAGTGGCCGATTCCGGCGTCAGACACGTTTATGCCGGAATCGTCGGCAAACTTGGCTATGAGCAGCGGAGCCGGGCTCACGGCATCTCCGTCGGAGAAGAGCGGGCTATTGAGGTAGAATTCAGTGATTGAAGGCCCTTCGTTGTCGTCGGAGATATTGTCGTTGAAGCCATATACATAGAACTGCTCTGTATGGCCGTTAGCCTCGCGTCCCTTTGAGTCGGAGGCATAAAGAGAAATCAGGGCCGGAGAATAGTTGTTTTCAATCTCCATCGGCAAGGTGACAATGGTTTTCCATTTACCTTCCACGGCCTTCACTTTCCCGACGTAGAGGCGGGTCTTTCGGTCGTTATAGGTGGTTGGAGTCCCTTTTTCGCCGTTGCCGTAGGTCTCGATCACAACTTCCGCGTCGAAGAGCTGGATGTCGACAGTGCCGTCGAAGTCGGAAAGAATCTCTCCCGCCTGGTCTGTGACTTTGCCGGAGATTTCAACAGTGGAGCGTGCCTTGATTTCGGGGGTGTTGTCAGTGCCCTCAATCATAACGCCGTCGATAGAGTCAACGGTCACTACATATTCAGGCGATGGCAGACGCATGGCCGGGTCGCCGATCAATACATAAGGGAGCTTGTTGGTGTTAGACATTTGGTTCTTGCCGCCGAGCATTATGTCGCCAACGCGCATCCCTTTGCCATCTTTATCGCGTTTGAACACAAACTCGGAGGTGTATTTTGTCTGAGTGCCATTTGCCGAAATCTGCACGCTGCGGGTAGGGCATATCATGCCGATTACACCAGCATTGGGGTTTAGCCACATCTCTTCTCCGCCGCTCACTGCGTCGTCATCCCAGCGCAGGAACTCGCAGGTGGCGGCATATATGAAGGGGAGGTTGGTATTGGTCATGGATGTGAGTTCTGTCCATGTGAGAAGGTGCTCATGCCCCCAGCCTCTTGGGTTGGCATGGCCAATATAGTCTACATAGCAGACCCCTTCTGCGAATTTCTCAAACATCCTCTTTTTGGCCGCAGGATATTCTGCGCCGGTGCCGGTGTAGACAAGAGGGTAGGAATCGAGATAAAGTTTCTCGTATAAGTAACTGTTGCCGTTTCCGGATTTCCTCATGGCATCGATGGCATCTTCCGATTGTGTAAGATGCTTGTTGTCATCCTGGTCATCTGCAATGACCATAACGTTGTTGCGCCAGGAGCCGAGATTCGGGCTTTTCACATATTTCTCAAGTTTTGCCACAGCGGAGTTTGCCTCGCTCACACTTTTCACGGGCATTCTGCCCACAGCCACATGGATTTTTGCAGAGCCCATGCTGAGGTTGGTTTTATTATCGTCGAGCATTCCGATGTAGTCGTCGGTGGGGTAAGAGGATGTTTCTCCGAATCCGTCGGATTGCCATACCGGCAGACGCGGATAGCCGCAGTTGCGCACAATGGCCGACACACGTTTATTGTCGTATGTGGGCCGGCTGAAGATAAGGCAGTAGCGTGCATATCTGCCGTCATTTTCAGATGCGCGGTCATACCACATTTTCAAAACCTTACGGAATGCCGTCACGTCGGGTGTGCCGGAAGAAAATTCGTTGTAGATTGCTTCGGGAGAGAGCACAACGGCTTTCAGTCCGTCGGTTTCAGCATGAAGGTCGGCCACTCTTTGTGCAGCCTGGCGGTATACGTCAGGAGAGATAATCAGCATGTCGGGTGATTCCATGCCGTGAATGTCCTGGTTTGCCACTTTCCCTGCAGCCGTTGCCGAGCGGTTGATTTTAGCGGGGTTAAAAGCCACAAACTCTCTGTATCCGGCAGGAGCCGTAAAGGTGGCTGTGCTTCCGGAGAGAGTGTGTGCCACCAGTTTGGCGTTCTGAGGCTCGGTCACATCCCAGATTACGGTGGACTCCGAGCAACCGTCAACCTTTACTTCAGACGCGGCAGTTGGCGATAGATAGAAATAGAGCTCGTTGCCGTCGATTTTCAGGCTTCGCGGATACTCAACCTCAATATAGTCAAGATATGCAAACGAAGGAGTGGCCGTAGAAGTTAACTCAATCAAGAGATTAAGCGATTCTCCAACGTTGCCGGCATTTTTTGTGGTGGTCGTTGTCGATATGTAGGATGTGGAGCCGGTGGAGGGTATTTTGTCGGAAGACGAAGAGTTCAGACGCTCGTTGTTGGCAGTGAACATCAATGACGCGTTACCCTTGTGATAGGCTCCGAATTTCACAGTTATTATCGCCTCGCCTGTGTTGCCGGGGAGCTTAAAGGGGAAAGTGCGTTTTGCTTGCTGCCGGAAATCCTCACCCATGGTGAAAGGCCCGGTGTTGATGGCCGGAACGAGGTCTTGCTCATGAACCAGTCTTTCTGTAAAAACAGTGATTGGCTCTCCCGACGCGGGCTTTATCTCTTCTGCCTCGGCGGGGTTTGCGCGCGGCCGGTCGCGGTCGCTGATGAAATAGTAAGCCTCTTCTGAATAGCGATTCAGAACGTGAGTGTATGAATTGAGTTTTCCGCGATGAGAACTCCATAAAATACTCGCGTGTCCGAAGAACACGATTCCCTGAGGAGTCCTGATTGAGGGGACAACCGGAAGGTCGTCGGGCATCGATTCGTTAAGGCGTTCGGAAAGCATGCGGCCTCCGAAACCGTAGACGTTCACTTTGTCGGGGTCTGTGAAGCCGAGGCTTTTCAGGGTGGAGTTGCTGATTAACTGCATTCCCGACTCTTTGACCTGCACTCTTGCCCACTTCCCTTGGGAAAGAGCGGAAGAAGACGCATAGAAATCAGTGGGCAAGGCATTGCCGGTAATGGCGCTTAAAGAGAGCATTGCTATGAGAATGACGGCTTTAGCCAAAAGACCGGAAGGCAGTTTGCAGATATGGGGGTGAGAAGTAAACAATGTCATGTTGAGAGGGAAATAGTTAAACATGAAGAAAGGGCGCCATTTCGCAACAAACGAAATGGCTGCAATAAGATAACGTAAAATGGGGTGTGTTATTGCTTGTTGAGAGGTGTGTATGGCCAGAGATTCCCTTCAAGGAAAGACTGCCATTCTTCGCGTGAGCCGCAGAAGGCATTGAGGTCGACATCGCCTGTGATTCCGTCCACCCGTCCACGGTGGTTGAACTGCCAGAATGTCCATTCCGCATTGATAGGGTTCTCGCTGAAGCCGCAAATCCACAGCGGGGCTCCGGGGAATGTGTCGGCAAGGTATTCGTAGTATCCTTCACGATTGGTGTAGAACATCACGCGGTGTCCCAGAAGATTCAGATAGTCCACCATTTCAGACAGTCTTCTTGTCACGGTCTCTGTGGCTATGGTGTCGGGGTTTCCTGTTTTTTCAACGTCAATCACAATTCCGAGCTCGGGGCGGCGTTTCCCTACAGTTCTCATGAGGTTGAGCGCCTGCTCCACACCGTCGCGGTCGAACCGGAAGAAATGATATATGCCGGTCTTAAGCCCTGCGGCACTGGCCTTGTCGTAGTTGCTTCTGAATCGTTTGTCTTTAAAGTCTCTCCCTTCGGTGGCTTTTATAAACACGAATTCAATGCCGCTGCGGGCCACTTCTTGAAAATCGATGATTCCGTTGTGTGAAGAGATGTCGATGCCTCTCACCGGATAACGCTCGGGATCGACATAGGGGGGGGTGGTGATGAATTGCCGGTAGGCCCAGATGGAGGCAAAGACAAGAAGAATGCAGACCAGGAGAAAACATCCTGCTGCAAGCAGATCTTTTGTCGGGCGATTGAAAAACGGCATTTTCATGGATTAATGAATCAAGGTGATTGCAAGGCAAAGGTAAACAAAGTTTTTTGATTTGCCAAATGCAGTGAGGCTCTTAATTCTTTTTTGATTTCAATTATGCCCCTGTGTTAACATTTTTTTGCGGGAGGGGCGTTATTGTTAGCGTTTTTTTGTGAATGAGGATTTTAAACTGTCGGCCAGGACAAGCGAAAGCCTGGAGGCGCCAACGTCTGAAAGATGGTCGGGGTCATAGAAATCGTTGTCGCGGAAGATGGAGTCGTTCATGAAGTCATAATATTTGACGGCATGATTTTTAACAAGAAGCCTTACGCCTTTCTTCATTTCTTCATATTGCGCGGGATTGAAGGAATTGGTATACCCTTCATATCCCGGTGTGGTGACAATCACAGTCTCGATTCCGTTCTTGGAGGCAAGTTCGATTAGAGTTTCCTGTGTGTGAATGGCTTCATCAAAACGACCGGGTGAGGTGCGGGTGTGTCCTTCCGCACGTTCCCGGGCAGTCTCCTTCCAGTGTGGATTGCGGTTAGCGAGGTCAAACCCGAGTCCGAAACCGAGAGAGTCGCATTGGTTAGACCGGGATTTAAACACAAGATTTTTAAGCTTGGCGCAATAGGCTTCGAAATCTGATATTTCAAGATTGTAGATAGAGAAGTCGGAATGGACAGTGAGGTTCATCTGTGTCTTGTATCTTACGGCCACTCTCCATTCGTCGCCTTTTTCCATTGCGGGGTCGCTGTAGGTGAAATATGACACCGGGAATATTATGCGTTTCAGATTAGGCATGCAGGGGAGATATGTTTTTAGCAGATATAGGTCATATTCAGGAGTCTGCGACACGTTTGCAAGGTTAAACACGCTGTCGCCGAGAAGATTCGGGCGCAAGCCGTAGTAGGTGTGGGAGGAGCCTAATATAAGGGTTGATATGTGGTCGCCGTTTTTCAGAATCCAATTGTGTTTGTAAGAATAGGACGACGGCATCGATCTGGCCACAATTTCACCAATCAAAAAAAGAGCCGCTGTGAGGAGCGAGAATACGATAATATTTTTTAGAAACTTTCTCATTGCCGGTCAGAATTTAAAGTAGATGAATTCCTGTGGGTTCCCAGCGAAAATCATGGTTATAAAAAACAGGACAATGGACCCGGCCCATCTCACGGCCGGATATTTCCATAAGCCGGATGATGAACGCGCAAGCGGATTGGTCTTGAATCGTGTGCCCCATTCAATGACTACGAGCAGTGCAATCCATAATAGCGGCTGTTTCCCCATCACAAAGGGGGCGGGGGAGTAGTGGCTGAACATGTCGGCTATGTATGAGGCGGCGTGTGTGACAGATTCGGCACGGAAGATAACCCACCCGATCATCACAAGGAGGAATGTGATTCCCATTAGAGCGGATTCCCGAAATGGCGGGAGCCCTTTTGAAGAGTTCGGCGCAGTGAACCGTTTGCTTTTGCCGGCTATCACGAGGGGGATGAAAAGGAGTGCATGATATGCACCCCAGGCCACATATGTGAAATTGGCGCCGTGCCAAAGCCCGCTCACCAGAAACACGGCGGCTGTGTTGCCGATTGTTCTTGTCTTCCCTTTGCGGTTTCCGCCGAGGGGGATGTAGAGATAGTCACGAAACCATGTTGTGAGCGATATGTGCCACTTTCTCCAGAATTCCGCTATGTCGCGCGAGAAATAGGGGAGGCTGAAATTTTTCATCAGGTCTATCCCGAAGAGGCGCGATGTGCCGATTGCAATGTCGGAATAGCCTGAAAAGTCTCCATAGATCTGGAATGTAAAAAGAAGAGCGCCGATCCAGAGGTTTATTGTCCCTACATCTTGCGGGTCGGCGAAAATCTGATTCACTATCACGGCTGCATTGTCGGCCACCACCATCTTCTTGAACAAACCCCAAAGGATGAGCTGCATGCCCTCCACGCCCCGTTTGTAGGTGAAGCGTCGGCGGTTGCGAAGAAACTGAGGGAGGATGTTGGAGGCTCGCTCGATTGGTCCCGCCACAAGCTGAGGAAAGAAACTTATGAACACAAAGAATGCCGCAGGGTCATGAGTGGCTGATATTTTCCTGCGGTAGACGTCAATTGCGTAGCTCATGGCCTGGAAAGAGTAGAACGATATTCCCACCGGGAGGATGAGATTGAGGGTAGGGATGTCGGGGGAGAGTCCTGCGGCCTGCAGCACTTTTGTGAAACTTTCGGCAAAGAAGTCGAAATATTTGAAGGCCACAAGGGTGCCGATGTTGATAATGATCGAGGTGACGAGCATAAACTTTCTTGAACGAGGAGATGCTTTTGGCGAATCTATTGCAATCCCGGCACCGTAGGCCGCGATTGTGACAAGGAAAATCAATGCGAGAAGCTTCATGTTCCACCATCCGTAAAACAGATAGCTCGCGGCAATCAGAAACAGATTCTTGCTCCGTCCGGATTTGCACGCAAACCAGTGAATGAGGAAGACTAAAGGAAGGAATATGAGGAACTCTATGGAATTGAAAAGCATATTGTCAATATGAATTGATTCGGGCGCAAAGTTAAGAAAAAAAAGTGTCTCGCAAATAAGTTGCCGACATTAAAGAGGAGATAATGCGCTCTTAATATTGTTTATTTTGAATATTCGTGAATAAGAGTTAATTTTGCATAACAATAACTACGAGATGAGTGACGCGGCTTACCATATCATAGTAATAGCAGTGGCGGCTGTGGCTGTGATCAGAGGTTTTCACAGTGGGTTCACGGGCCAGGTGTCGGGCGTTCTGGGCTTTGCTTTCGGAACGGTCTGCGCACATGTGTTTGATGAGCAGGCCGAGGCGTTGATGCGGGCGTTGCTTCCATGGTTTGATGGGCATCTTGGCTCCACGTTTATCTACAGTGTCACATCGTCGGGACTGGTGTATGTGGTGGTATATATGCTTTTCAAGATGCTCACCAAGGTGTTGAGGAGCGCTATGCAGGTGTTCTATGTGGGTATGCTCGACAAGCTCATAGGCTCTGCATTCTGCCTGGCAAAATATATGCTTGCGCTCTCGATTGCCTACAATCTCATCTTGTGTGTCAATCCAACGTCGCCGCTCATGAAATTCGCCACAGCCGACGACGGCAATGTGGTGGAGGGCGTGATGCTTCTGGCCCCCGGGCTGCTCGGATGCTACAGTTTTGAAGACCTTTCGCATCTGCTTCAGCTTCGCGAAGCCCAAAAAATAAGTTGCAACATTCACAGCACCCCCGTTGTTATAGAGAAAGAAATAAGATTCACGGGAGCAGAAATAACAATAGAAAATGCTTAAAGTCAAAAACCTACATGCCGAGATCAACGGCAAAGAGATATTAAAGGGAATCAACCTTGAGGTTCGCCCGGGCGAAGTTCATGCAATCATGGGCCCTAACGGGTCGGGCAAGTCAACGCTTTCGATGGTGCTTGCCGGCAATCCGGCTTATGATGTGACGGGTGGCAGCGCCGAGTTTTACGGCAAAGACCTTCTGGCAATGCCCCCCGAAATAAGAAGCCACGAGGGGCTTTTCCTCGGCTTTCAGTATCCTGTGGAGATTCCGGGGGTGTCGATGGTTAATTTCATGCGTGCCGCTGTCAATGCAAAGCGGGAATATTTCGGCCAGCCTCCAATGAGCGCCACAGAATTTCTGAAAATGATGCGCGAAAAACGTGCCGTGGTTGAACTCGACAATAAACTTGCCTCGCGCTCTGTCAACGAAGGTTTCTCCGGTGGCGAGAAGAAGCGCAACGAGATTTTCCAGATGGCTGTGCTTGAGCCTAAGCTCTCAATTCTTGACGAAACCGATTCCGGCCTCGACATCGATGCCTTGAGAATTGTGGCGGAGGGTGTGAACAAACTGAAGACTGACAACAATGCCACTATAGTTATCACACACTATCAGCGTCTGCTCGATTATATCAAGCCGGAATTCGTGCATATCCTTTACAAGGGGCGCATTGTCATGACCGGCGGCCCGGAACTTGCCCTCGAACTTGAGGAGCGCGGCTATGACTGGATTAAACAGCAGGTCGACAATGAATAATATAACCACACGGACACGATGGACGCATTGAAACAATATATCGACCTTTATCGCTCGCATGGAAATCTTGTGAACTCCAACAGCGCCCCTGCAATGAACGATTTGAGAGGCAAGGCGCTGGAGACTCTTGAAAATGTCGCACTGCCGGCAAAAGGTTCTGAAAATTATGAAACCACCGACCTTGCATCTATGCTTGCTCCTGACTATGGAGTGAATATAGCCAGGGTGAACATAGACGTGAATCCCGCTGCCACGTTCCATTGCGGGGTGCCGAGTCTTTCCACTGCTCTCTTCATGCTGGTAAATGATATATATGCTGAAAGGGAGAACGCCCGCGAGGGTCTTCCGGAGGGTGTGTATGTGGGGAGCCTTCGCAAGTTCTGTTTGGAGCACCCGGATGTGGCAAAAGAATATTATGGGAAGTGTGCCGAGATCGGCAATCCGATTGTAGCTCTCGACACGTTGCTTGCCCAGGATGGAATAGCGGTGTGGGTGAAAAGGGGGGTGAAGGTGGAGAAGCCTCTGCAGATTGTAAACATACTCCAGAACGATATGCCGCTCATGGCGGTGAGAAGAATGCTCGTGATTTTGGAGGAGGGTGCGGAAGCAAGGATTCTTGCCTGCGACCACACACAGAATCCCGATTTGCAATTCCTGTCGCTGCAGACCATCGAGATGTGGGTGGGACGCGATGCAGTTCTCGATTATTACGATCTTGAGGAGTCAACCGAGAAGACTTCGCGACTGTCGTCGCTATATCTCCGTCAGGAGGAGGGAAGCCATGTGCTCATCGATGGAATCACTCTATATAACGGCGACACCCGCAATGAATACTATTGCCGCCTGGAGGGCAGCCATGCCGATCTGAAACTCCTCGGAATGGGCATAGAGGACTATTCGCGCCATCTTGACTCGTATTCCCGTATTGACCATATAGCCGGCGATTGCCACACTGACGAGCTGTTCAAATATGTGGTAGACGACGAGGCAGTCGGCGCGTTCGCAGGATTGATTTATGTGAAGCCGGGCGCTGACAAGACCGAGGCTTATCAGAGCAACCGCAACATCGTGGGGTCTGACAGGGCGAGAATGTTCTCAAAACCTCAGCTTGAGATTTATGACGATGATGTGAAGTGCAGCCACGGCACTGCTATCGGTCAGCTCGACGAGATGCAGGTGTTCTATATGCAGACCCGAGGAATCCCGGAAGAGACTGCCAAGCTGCTTCTAAAGCAGGCTTTCATGGCTGATGTGATCGACGGCGTGAGGCTGCCGTGGCTTAAAGAGAGGCTTCAGATGCTTGTGGAGCGCAGATTTGCCGGAGGAGAAGCCAATTGCGCCTCGTGCAAGGCTTCATGCTCAGGTAACGCGGATTGATTGAATGAGGAAACTATCACTGCTATGGAAAATATTGATATAGAAAAAATAAGAAAGGAATTCCCGATTCTTTCAAGAGAGGTGGCCGGCAAGCCATTGGTTTATTTTGACAACACGGCCACTTCGCAGACTCCTGCGAGTGTGGTGGATGAGATTCAACGCATCTACACCCACAGCAAGGCGAATGTGCATCGTGGCGTACACACTCTGTCGCAGGAGATGACTGACCTGCAGGAAAAATGCCGCGAGAAACTGAGGAACTATATAAATGCCGATTCTATAGAGGAGGTTGTTTTCACCCGTGGCACTACCGAGGGAATTAATCTTGTGGCGGCATCGTTCGGCTCCCGTTTCAAAGAGGGAGATGAGGTGATTCTCACTGTGATGGAGCATCATTCCAACATAGTGCCATGGCAGTTGCTTCGTGAGCGTGCGGGCATTGTGATAAGGGTGGCAGACATCAACGAGCGAGGCGAACTTGACCTGGAGCATTTTAAAAGCCTTTTCAATGAGCGCACGGTCATGGCTTCATTCTGCCATGTAAGCAATGTGCTCGGCACTGTCAATCCTGTGAAAGAGATGACCGCCTATGCGCATTCCAAGGGTGTGCCCGTTTTAATCGATGGGGCTCAGGCCTCGCCGCATATTAAAATCGACATGAAAGACATAGATTGCGATTTCTATGTGTTCTCATCTCATAAGATGTATGGCCCTACAGGCATCGGGGTGCTTTACGGCAGGAAAAAACTTCTTGAAGAGATGCCTCCTTATCAGGGAGGCGGGGAGATGATAGGGAAAGTGACTTTCGAGCATACAACTTTCGCCGACCTTCCATTCAAATTTGAAGCCGGCACACCTGATTTTGTCGGGATAGCCGCTTTTTCAAAGGCAATAGACTTCATAGAGGAGATCGGCATGGAGCGCATTGCCGCTCATGAGCATGCCCTGCTGGAATACACGCAGGAGCGTATGCAAAAGATTCCGGGTATCCGCATATTCGGCACCTCTCCAGGCAAGGGCGCTGTGATATCATTTTTGGCAGGAAACAGCCATCCCTATGATTTGGGTCTTCTGCTCGACAAGCAGGGCGTGGAGGTGCGCACAGGGCATCACTGCGCCATGCCGTTGATGGATCGGCTTGGAATTCCGGGCACGGTTCGCGCCTCGTTCGCGGTGTATAACACATTTGCCGAAGCCGACGCTTTCCTCAAAGCTCTGACAAGAGCCGCCGCCATCCTCGAATAACAATAGCGTGAAGTCTTGGAGTTCATAACGCTGCTTACACTCGAAGCATATAAAAATCGCATACAAAGCATCACATGACATAAAAGGAGAAGCACCGGTGCTTCTCCTTTTATGTCATATGATGCTTATGTTTATGCTGTGTTGCTGTCTTAACGTTTGTAAGGCTTATGACGGGTTTCGAGTTCTTCCGCGAATTTATTCGGGAATGTCCAGTGCTGGCGCGGACGAGACATGGCCCATATCACAAGGCCTACGCCAAGCAGAATGAAGGGTATGCTCAACAACTGGCCCATGTTGATTCCGTATTGGGCAATCATCTGATATTCGGATTCAACTTGCACATTTTTTACGTATTCTATGACAAATCTGGGAAGGAATATGCCAATGAGGAACACTCCCATGATGAGATATGGCCTCTCTTCTGCATTTTTTTTCCAGTACATCCACATCAGGATTCCGAAGAGAATGAAATAGCACAATGCTTCGTAAATTTGTGTGGGGTGTTTTGGCATTGTTTCTCCAGCCCTTAGGAATATGAATCCCCAGGGAAGATCAGTAGGGCCGCCATATATCTCACTGTTCATGAGGTTGCCGAGGCGTATGAGGCCGCCTACAAGCGCGATAGGAATCACGAGTTTGTCGAATGTCCATGAAGCTGGCTTCTTTGTCACAATCCGGGAGAAAAGGAACACGGCGATGATAATGGCAATAGTTCCGCCGTGAGACGCCAGTCCGCCATTATATATCTTTAAAATCTCAGCCGGGTGTTGCGAATAGAAATCCCATTCATAGAAGAACACATGACCGAGCCTTGCGCCCACGATTGTGGCCACAACTACGTAGGCAAGCAGGATGCCAAGCCATTTTTCCGGGGCTCCTTCATGTTTAAACATTTTTGCCACAATATTGTAGCCGATAATGAACCCTATGGCAAAAGCCAGTCCGTACCATCTCACAGAAATAGGCCCCAGGCTGAAAAGTATGGGGTCGGCGTTCCATGTCACAAAATCAAGCATATCGTATTACCTTGATAGAATTTATTAAATCATGCACACGGATTTTCAGATATGAAAAAAGCCGTGTCTGAAATAAAACGTTCAGACACGGCTTCTTATTGTCAAGACTTGAATAAGTGTGCTGTGCAGCAGGTTACTTGCGAAGCTCTTTTACAATTGCGGAAGTGTCTTCAGCAATCATAAGTTCCTCATCTGTGGGAATCACAACCACATGTGTCTTGGAATCCGCACCTGAGATTTCGATTTCCTCGCCGCGCACTTTGTTGGCTTCTGCATTGAAAGTCACGCCCATGAAAGCGAGCTGCTCGCAAATTTTCGCTCTTGTGGATGTCTGGTTCTCGCCGACGCCGCCTGTGAAGACGATTACGTCTACGCCTCCCAACACCGCAGCATATGCGCCGATATATTTGAGAATGCGATATTCATACATGTCGAGAGCAAGGATTGCCTTCTCTTCGCCACGCTCTATCGCATCCTCGATGTCGCGCATGTCGCTTGAAATTTCAGACACACCGGCCACGCCGCTTCGCTTGTTGATGAGTTTGCTTACGCCGGCAGCGTCAAGGCCCTCGCGCTCCATCATGTATACAATGGCACCCGGGTCTACGTCTCCGACGCGTGTGCCCATCATAAGACCCTCTGTAGGAGTGAGGCCCATTGAGGTGTCTACGCTCTTGCCGTCTTTGATGGCAGTGATGCTGGCGCCGTTGCCGATGTGGCAAGTGATGATGCGCTGTTTCTCGTAGGGAAGGCCGAGGAATTCGCAAGCGCGGGCAGAAACGTAGCGATGGCTTGTGCCGTGGAAGCCGTAACGACGCACCCCGTATTTCTCATAAGCCTCATAAGGAAGGGCATACATGAACGCCTTGGCAGGCATGGTCTGATGGAATGCAGTGTCGAACACAGCCACCTGGGGCACGTCGGGTATGATTGCAGATACAGCCTCAATGCCAGTGACGTTGGCGGGGTTGTGGAGCGGGGCTACTGAATAGCACTCTTTCACTTTCTCGATAACTTCGGGAGTGATGAGCACAGATTTGTTGAACCATTCCATGCCGTGAACCACGCGGTGGCCAACGGCGTCGATTTCGTTGAGGCTCTTGATTACGCCCTCTTTGGGGTCGGTGAGGATGTCGAGCACATTCTTCACGGCCTCTTTTGCTGAGGGCATCTCTATAGTGAGAGTCTCCTTGGAGCCGTCGGGGCGTTTGAATTTAAGAAAAGAGTCGGGGAGACCGATCTTTTCTACGCCGCCTTCGGCGAGCACTTTCTTAGAGTCGGAGTCAATGAGTTTATATTTCACGCTGCTGCTTCCGCAGTTGAGCACAAGGATTTTCATATCTATATTTATTAAAGGTTTTTATCGCCGATTGCTTGGTTGCAGGTCACAATGATTGTGTTGACAATGTCGTCAACTGTAGCTCCGCGCGACAGGTCGTTGACAGGAGCTGCGAGACCTTGAAGGATGGGGCCTACCGCGCCGGCGCCTGAAATGCGCTGCACAAGTTTGTAGGCAATGTTGCCTGTCTCAAGCGATGGGAAAACCAAGGTGTTGGCATGGCCGGCCACTTTGCTGTCCGGAGCCTTTAGCTCACCAACAGAAGGCACGATAGCTGCGTCGCTCTGGAGCTCGCCGTCGATTTTGAGGGTGGGGTCCATCTGTTTTGCGAGTTCGGTTGCCTCACGCACTTTGTCAACTTTCTCGTGGCTTGCAGAGCCTCTTGTTGAGAAACTGAGCATTGCAACCACGGGGTCGAGGCCGGCGATGTCTTTTGTGGTCTTTGCAGTGGCGATAGCAATCTGAGCGAGTTCCTCTTTTGTTGGGTCGGGCACAACGGCACAGTCTGCAAACACGAGCATATGGTCTTCTCCGTAGATGCAGTTGTCGGGGAGAAGCATGATGAACGCGCCGCTCACTACAGAGATTCCGGGCTTGGTCTTCAGCACCTGAAATGCGGCGCGAAGCACGCTTGATGTCGGGCTGAGAGCCCCTGCCACCATGGCGTCGGCATCGCCTGCCTTGATGAGAAGGCATCCGAGATAAAGCGGGTTCTTCACTGTGTAGCGGGCATCTTCGAGAGTGACGCCCTTCTTTTTGCGGAGCTCGCAGAAGAGTTCTGCATATTTTTCAGTGAATGTGGTGTCGTCGGGGTTGTGAAATTCAGCTTCGGCTATGTGGGAGAGGCCGAGTTTTTCTGCCTCTGCAAGAATACCCTCTTTATTACCAAGGAAGATGATGTTTGCAATTTTATCTGCAAGAATTCTTTCTGCTGCTTTAAGAGTGCGGGGTTCTTTCGATTCCGGGAGCACAAGGCGCTGGGGATGTTCCTGTGCCTTCTTTGTAAGCCTTTCGAATAAAGTCATAACTATTGGGGTTATTATTTGGTGAATTTATACATGTATCAGGGCCGATCCGCGCCAATTTCGGCATCGGTGGGATAAGGTCAATGCAAAGTTACGAAAACATTTTCAATAGAGGGTTCATAATGTTGTTTTTTTATTCTTCGAGGGGATAAAATTAACCTCTCGTGGTTTAAAATTGAAAGAAAACCATGTTGAAAAACTCAGGCAGAATCGTTCAGCCGCGTTTTTTTAAAGCCTTGTTCCTGTTAGACGATATAATTTTTGTAATTTTACGGCTTGAAATTATTTATATCGGCAATTGCCGCCCGGAACAACAACAAAAGATGAGAATAGTAAAGCGTCTTTATCTGTTTATATTGAAAAGTTTTCTTCCTCTTTTCGCGATGACTTTCTTCATTGTGCTGTTTATCGTGCTGATGCAGTTCTTATGGAAATATATCGACGACCTTGTGGGGAAGGGGCTTTCCGTGTCTCTGATAGCAGAGCTTTTTTTCTACGCCGCAGTCAGCATGGTGCCTATGGCACTTCCGCTCGCTATTCTGCTTGCAAGCCTGATGACGTTTGGAAATTTCGGCGAAAAATTCGAGCTGACGGCCATGAAGGCTTCAGGAATTTCTCTTCTTCATGCCATGCGCCCGTTGATAGTGCTGATTTCGATAGTGTCGGTGGGGGCGTTCTTTTTTCAGAATAATGTGCTCCCTCCCGCGCAGGTCAAGATGTGGACGCTGCTTTTCTCCATGCGTCAGAAGTCGCCTGAAGTAGAGATTCCCGAAGGGGTGTTCTATGACCAGATTCCCGGCTATAATCTTTTTGTGAAGCATAAAGACCGAGAAACCGGAATGCTCTACAATGTTATGATATACGATGTGAGCCATGGCGGCGACAACTCCACGATTCTCATGGCCGACTCCGGACGTCTGGCTTTCACAGGAGATATGCGCTATCTTTATCTGCATCTTTTCAATGGAGAGCAGTTTGAAAATCTCAGGGAGCAGAGAAGCCTTGACCGCAATGTGCCGTTCAGGCGTGAAGAGTTTGCCGACAAAGAGGTGCTCATCCCTTTTGATGCGAATTTCAACAGGCTCGACGAGGGGGGTATGCGAAATCAATACGTGGGTAAGAATGTGTCGGAGCTGCGCCACACTATCGACTCTGTGGGCTTGCGACTTGACTCAACCGGGGCGGTATATGCCGAGGATCTGCGACACACCGCCTTCCCTTTGCTGCGGGATAGGAATTCAGGCAGGTCTTCATTCAATATGAACGAGGCAGGCTCTGTGAATCGTAGTTCAGGAGTGAGAAATCCGGATGGACATGCCGGGGGAGGCAAGACCGGCTCTTTAAGCGTGGGAGAGGCTGACAGTGTGAATACATATCAGCCGATAAATGTCGATTCATTGATATTGGCTGTCGACGTTTCGCAAAGGGGAAGGGTGTTTGAGTCGGCGCTCGACATCTCAAAGCGCACCGTGGCCGAATATCAGTTTAAGTCGATGACAGTGAGCGATGAGAAAAGAATTATGCGCAGGCACGAGATTGAGCTTATAAAGAAATACACCCTGTCGGTGGCATGCCTGATATTCTTTTTCATAGGCGCTCCGCTGGGGGCCATTATCCGAAAAGGTGGTCTTGGCACGCCTCTTGTCATTTCTGTGCTGTTGTTCCTGTTTTATTATATTATAGACAACACCGGCTATAAGATGGCGCGCGACGGGCGTTGGCCTGTGTGGATAGGTATATGGCTGTCGACATTTATTCTGGCTCCGTTGGGCGTATATGTCACTTACAAGGCAATGAATGATTCAGCTGTGTTCGACAGTGACCGTTATAAAGCCTTTTTCCGAAAAATCCTCGGAAGGAAGCCGGAACGCAGTGTGGCATATAAGGAAGTTATCATCAATGATATTTCCGAGCAGGAGGCAATCGAGCGTCTTGATGCTCTACGGGAGCGATGCCTGGCTTTCTGTGAGAGATATGGCAAGCGTCAGAGTTATAAGGATTATTGGCGCAACGGCTATGACTCCCGGGAGATTTCTGCTATTGCAGAGGAGCTTGAGGGGGATGTGGAATATATGAGCGACTGTCGCAATTCTCTTGCGGTCAATAAACTTGTTGACTATCCGGTGATTCGTAAACTATGGTTTTATCATCCCGGAGTGAGAAGATGGTTTGGAGAGGTATGCAAATGGTTATTTCCGTTCGGCTTGCCCGTCTATCTTATTGGCATAAAGGCGCAAAGCAATCTTAAAGAAGAGTTGCGCAAGGTGGCGGGGGTCAGCGATTCTATCGTGAAAATACTCAAAGAGAGCGATGGGGAGGCTTCATGATAACCCCCGGAGTGCTTTCATGATTATAGTTGTTGCCGTAATAGTAGGCCGCAAAAAGTAGGGTGGATTTAAATTTTTAAGGAAAGTTCTAAAGCTAATAAAAGAGGCCGCTCTCGCGAGTGGCCTCTTTTGTTAGCAGAAGTCGAAACCTCTGTTACTTAAACTTAATGAACAAAAATCTATCTTCTTTCTTTCACAATATTAAACAACGTGTGCACGGCTCTTTCATTTAAGATAAAAATAAAGACATATTTTCCCTTACCCGGTTTGTTGAGAATCGGGTAAATTTCCA
>VSPM01000029.1 GCA_009775365.1 Muribaculaceae bacterium | reverse complement strand
CATCAGATTTTTAATGGATTAAACACCTGGCTCCTCGGAGCCGTTAACAAACTCTCAAAAAATAACCGAAGTATTGCAGATAAGTTTTTTGCAGAATTGTTCGTATTGAGTTTAGATGCACCGGGATGGGGGAATAAAACCGGAGGGAGATACGTTTAAAAAGTAAAAAAATTTGCTATGGAAAAGAGTGAAGAAAACGACAGCCGGCGGTGGAAGACCCTCAAAAGTGAGATTATAGTGTCTCGTCCGCCGTGGCTTCGGGTGCGTCATGATGAAGTGGAGTTGCCGGACGGGAGAATTAATCCGGAATTTTATGTGCTGGAATATCCTGACTGGGTGAATGTGATAGCCATTACGAAAGATGGGAAATTTGTGATGGAGCGGCAATATCGCTATGGTCTTGGATGCACATGCCATGAGATTTGTGCCGGGGTGATGGAGAAGGGTGAGACTCCGGAGGAGGCTGCGCGGCGAGAGCTTGAGGAGGAGACCGGCTATGTGGGTGGAGAATGGAGCCTGGAGATGACAATCTCCGGGAACCCGAGCACTACAAACAATCTCACCCATTGCTTTTTGGCGCGCGGTGTGCGCCCGTCAGGGAAGAGGCATCTCGACAGCACTGAAGATCTTGACGTTGTGCTTATGAGCGAGGAGGAGGTCTATGGGCTTCTGCTTCGCGACGAAGTTAAGCAGAGCCTTATGGCGGCTCCGTTATGGCGCTATTTCGCGCTGAGGCGGCAGTGCCGGTGACAGGGCAAGGGCTATTGCTGCGACGCGGCAATACGCCCTGAGGGGGCGTGTCACAGGGAAGAACTCCGCAAGACCGCAGCTCGGGGCTGATTGCGGAAAGAGGCGGTTGCAGCTCGGGGCGGTTGCGAAAGGGGAAATAATTGCCGGTGAAGAATTAATAAATTTGGCAATGGGTCGTTAATAGATCAGAATGAGGTCATAACGCTTCCGAGAGAGCTTGGTTTGGAGTTCTTTCCTGTGTGGCGGGTCTTAGAGCCGCAGCGGTAGAGTCCCCCATGCTCCGGCTCAGTTCAGCTTCGCCCTTGCCCGGCTTAGTCTGCTTCGAGCTTGGCTTTGGCTTTCGGCTTCGCTTCGGCTTGGGGGTTGGCTTGGGGCTGGGTTTGTGTTTTTGTAATTTGAAAGGAGGGTGTGCGGGTATGAGTGAGGCCGGTTGCCGTGAAATTCGTCATAGGTATACGCGAAGAAAGAAGAATCATGATTATTATGGCGTTGGCACGTATCATATTATCTTGAAAAAGAGGAAGGCGTGTCCTGTGTTTGGGCATGTAGCCGGTAGTGCGGCAATCCCTCCGGGCATGCCGGGCTCTGCCCATATTGTGAGGTCGCTGTTAGGCGGAATTATACAGACAACGATATATGACTTCCCCGTGTTTTTTAAGCCCCTTCAAATTTATCAGTATATGGTTATGCCTGACCATGTGCATATCCTTCTGCGTGTCAAGGAGAGGGCTAATGCCCATCTGTCTTACTATATCGGAGAGCTGAAAAAGAGGGTGGCTGAAAAATTCAATAGAAAGTGCGGCTATCCTTGCGACGGGCATGAAGAAGTGAAGGGCTCTGACATTTTTGAGGAGAATTACACCGACAAGCCTATCTATTCCTGCCGAAACCTTGATGTCTGGTTTGAATATATACGGCATAACCCGCATCGGCTTGCCATGAGGATGCAGCATCCGGAATTTTTTTCGCATATGCGAAACTTAGAAATTTGCGGGGAGCAGATGCAGGGGTATGGCAATCTTTTCTTGCTCAGGAATCCGAATAAGAGGAGCGTTGTGATGCACAGTTATTATGATTCGGGGCAGAGGGAAAACCTGTATAATAATTGCATGGACACCGTTGAGAGCGGAGGTGTGCTTGTGTCGGCATTTATTTCTAAGGATGAGAAGATGATAAGGGAGCTTGCCGAGGAAAAGGGGGCGTGTGTAATACTTATCAAGGGGGAGCCATTCCCGGAGCGGTATAAGCCTGAGAAACATAACTTCGATAAATGCAGCGAGGGGCGGCTGCTGATACTGGCCCCGAAAGCGGACTGGGGCCTCGAGCGTTTCCGCCACGTTTGCCAGCGGATGAACCGCATTGCCGAGGCTATGGAGCAGGGCTCCGACGGCGTGCGGGAGAATTGATCGGGATTGAGCGGGGCGGAGAGTTTTGGCAGTGTGGAGCAAAAGTATTAATTTTGCAGGTCTATAATCAATTTATGGAATAATAATGAAGAACGACGCCTCAATCCCCACGGTTTCAGTTATAGTTGCTATCTATAATCATTTCAACTGGCTGCGCATGATTCTTGACGCGCTTCGCCTGCAAACGTATAAGGATTTTGAGGTGGTCATCGCAGATGACGGCTCGAATGAGCTGACGGTGGAGGCTATTGCCGATTATTGTGCCCGTCATCCTGAAATGCGAATCATTCATTCGTGGCAGCCCGACGAGGGTTGGCGCAAGAATAAGTGTCTCAATAAGGCAGCGAGGGCTGCGTCGGGAGAGTATCTTGTGTTTATAGACGGCGACTGTGTGCCGCATCCCCGTTTTATAGAGGACCATTTGCAGCTCCGCAAGCGCGGAAGAGTGTTCGGCGGCAGGCGCGTGGACATGTCGCAGCCTGTGAGCGCCTATATGGAGAGCCGTGAGATTATGTCGCCCAGCTATTTCTCAACACTGCGGCAAGAGATTCTGAAGAATGTTTTCAGCACACCTCTGAGCGTGACCTGGGCGCAGCTTCGCCGCACTGTGCGCTTCCCCTTCATATTCGGAAAGCCGCTGCATCTGAGGCACGTCGGATTCCTGGGATGTAATTTCTCTATTTATAGGTCGGACCTTGAGAAAGTGAACGGGTTTGACGAGCGTTACATAGACCCCGGCACGGGAGAGGACATCGACCTCGGCGTGCGCCTTGAGAATGCCGGGATAATGTGTGCCAAAAGTTCGCACTACGCCTTGATGTTTCATCGCTGTCATGCACGCCTTGACTTCAGTTCGCCCAACAACGCGCGCTTGTTTAAGGAGGCGCAAGACAAGAGGGTGACATATATAGAAGAGGGGCTTGTCAATAAATTGCGCGGCATCAACAAAGGCGTTAACAACGAAGAGCCTTCTGATAAATAACGGTTATTTTTTCAAAAAACACCTGATAGCTGAACCTCGTCTTGAATGTGGCGAGGGCATTTCGCCCTGTCTCCTCTCTCAGTTCAGGAGAAAGTGACAGCTTTCTTATGGCCTCGGCAAGCGATGCAGGATTGTCGGGCTTGCAGAGCAGCCCGTCGGATCCATCGGTTATAATCTCCTTTTGCGCCCCATTATCGGTGGTGACCACCGGTTTCCCTTGCGACATAAATTCGATTATTGTAAGCCCGAACGGCTCCCTCCATTTTGACGGCGCCGCGCATATGTCGGCCTCGGCGATCTCCCGGTAGATGTCATCTACAAACCCTTTCCATATTATCCTGTCGGCCACACCCTGTTCGCCGGCCCTTCTCTTCAGAGCCCCGACATATTCCCCGCTCCCTGTTCCGGCTATGCTTAGCCTTAGGGGCAGGGAGCGCAGTTGCGCCAATGCGTCGATAAGCGTGTCAACCCCTTTTTCGGGAGTGATTCGCCCTGTGAAGAGCAGGTTAATAATGTCGCCCCCCTTGTGAGGCTCCGGGGCGTCGGGCGGCAAGATGCTGTTGTGGACCATCTCGATTTTTGAGGGTGATATGTCAGGCCCTGTTTTCAAGAACTCGTTTTTGGCAAGTTCCGACACGAATATAATCTTGTCGATGTCGCTGAACAGGCGGCGCCACCTCAGAGAGGTGCCGGCCGGTTTCACAAGATGCCTTGTGCAGACCACAGCCACATTCTTCACCTTTCGCAGCCTCCTCTTCACTTTCACGGCAATTTCAGCGTCTTTGAAATTATGCACATGCAGAATCACGTCATTTTCGGGGAAACTTTTTATGAGGCGGGATAATTTCCACGGGCTTATGAAATCGAGCGGCCCCCCAAGCGGCAGCTTCTGCAGGTTCAGCCCCGGAATGTTGAAATTGTTGACAACGTCGGGTATGCCGCGTGTCGCCACCGACACGTCATGACCACGTGCCACAGATTCCCGGCAGAGGTCGGCCACATATCTCTCGCCCCCTCCCCACACCTTGTTTCTCACCAAATGCACTATTCTCATGTGGAATAAGATTATAATCGCCACAAAAGTACATAAAAATTCGCGATTTTTTGCTACTTTTGCACATCAGGTAAAATTTAGAACGCATCTATAATTATGGGCATAATCGCAAAGTCCTACGGCTGGCTGGTGTTTACGGTCAGAAAATTCAACACTCACTGCGTGCGGGCTTATCAGCTTTCCAAGTTCAGGAGCGTTGGTCGCGGGGTGAAACTCTGCGAGGGGGGAGCCTTCACTTATCGCACCATCACTATTGGCAATGATGTGTTTATCGGCCGCAACTGCTGCTTTCAGAGCGAGCACGGCACCATAGTGATAGGCGACCATGTGATGTTCGGCCCTGGCGTAAACATTCACGGCGGCGATCATGACATAGCTCCCGGCCCCACTCCTATGAAGTCGCGCACGAAGAGCCGTGGCGACGACGGCGAAGTGCGAATCGGCAACGACGTGTGGATTGCCGCCAACGCCATAATCCTTGCGGGAGTGACTGTGGGCGACGGAGCAGTGGTTGCTGCCGGGGCCGTTGTCACCCGCGATGTCCCTCCAATGGCAATCGTGGCCGGAGTCCCGGCCAAGGTGATACGCTATCGAGATTCGTCGGAAAGAGGAAACAGCCATTCATGACAGATAATAAAGAGATTCATGAAAGATAACGAGAAGATGAGTTTCGGGGGGAGGATGTTAAGCGGCCTGTTTTCCGCTGTGGGCTCGCTGCCGCTGTGGGTGCTGTATGGCATCTCCGACATCACGGCATTGCTTGCAGGCGGAATCGTGGGGTATCGCAGGAAAGTGATTCGCGAGAATCTTTCCACATGCTTCCCGGAGAAAGACGAGAAGGAGCTTCGGAAAATAGAGAAAGGGTTCTATCGCTTTTTAGGCGATTATTTCGTCGAGACTTTGCGACTCGGCAGGATGAGCGCCAAAGAGATGAGGCGGCGCATGAGATTCGAGGGGGCGGAAGAGGTGAACAGGTGCCTGAATGAAGGGAAGGACGTGTCCCTCTATCTCGGCCATTACTGCAATTGGGAATGGCTCAGCTCCATACCGCTCCATATCACCGCCGACGCCTACACCGGGCAGATATATCACCCCTTGGAGAACAAGGCGGCCGACGAGGCATTCCTGAAAATCAGAGGCCACTTCGGGGCGACATCGGTGGAGATGGGCGACACGCTGCTCACTCTCAGGAGATGGCGTCATGAAGGGAAGCCCTCGATTGTGGGTTATATAGCCGACCAGTCGCCATTGTTTAACGGAGTGCGCTATTTCGCCGACTTCCTTCATCATGACACCCCGGCATTCACCGGGCCCGAGCGCCTGTCGCGGATGCTCCATGCAGCGGTGTTTTATTGCGATGTGTCGCGCCCGAAGCGCGGGGAATATCTGTGCCGCTATGTGAAGATGACCGACGATGCCACCACTCTTCCAAAGTTTGAACTCACCCGGCTGTATTATGAGCTTCTGGAGAAGTCGATACGCCGTCAGCCCCCGTTCTGGCTCTGGAGCCATCGCCGCTGGAAACGCACGCGGCAGGATTTCTACAACTATTTCGGAGAAGAGGAGGCCAAGAAGCGGCTCACGCAATTAGGCTGACACAACTGTATTAAAGAATTATTATTCGCAGGAATGCTATGAGAATCGGATTCGACGGCAAAAGGGCCGTGAACAATATGACAGGGCTGGGCAATTATTCGCGTCTGGTGATAGAGTCGATGGCCGACAGCTATCCCGGCTCAGAGATGCTGGTGTATGTGCCGGAACTGAAGAAAAATCCCCGGCTCAAAGGTCTTGAGGAAAGACACAACGTGGAGTTTCACCTTCCCCCGGTGGCCGGCTTCGGAGGCGCGCTGTGGCGTTCGTTCGGATTGACAAACAACCTTGCCGCCGACAAGGTGAGCATCTATCATGGCCTGAGCAACGAGCTCCCCCTCAACATCAGTGCCGCCGGAATCCCGAGTGTCGTCACCATGCACGACGTTATCTACCGGCGTATGCCGGAATGCTACTCCGGCGTAGACCGCATTCTGTATGACTTCAAATATGGCCGCTCATGCCGCAACGCCACCCGCATCATAGCCGTGAGCGAATGCACCAAGAGGGATGTGGCCGAGCTTTATGGCGTTGACCCCGGGAAGATAGACGTGGTTTATCAGGGTTGTGACGACTCCTTCAGGCGCGAGATTCCGGAAGAGGAGCTGGAAGGGGTGCGCCGTCGCCTGGGCCTGCCCGGAAGGTATGTGCTTCAGGTCGGCACCATTGAGGAGAGAAAAAACCTGGAGCTGACCGTCAGAGGGATGGCCTCGCTTCCGAAAGACGTGTGCCTGCTGGCCGTGGGGCGTGACAGGAAAGGGTATATGGATAAGGTGAAAAAGATAGCCGCAGAGGCCGGCGTGGCCGACCGGCTGATATTCCGCCATGATATTTCATTTGCCGACCTCCCGGCTGTGAACCGCCTTGCGTCGGCTGTGGCCTACCCGTCGCGATATGAAGGGTTCGGAATCCCTATTCTGGAAGCTCTTGAGAGCGGACGTCCCGTTGTGGCCGCCACAGGCTCTTGCCTCGAAGAGGCCGGGGGAGAGGGCGCTGTCTATGTAAGCCCCGACGATGCAAGAGGGATGGGAGAGGCCCTGAACGCCATACTGACAGGAAGTGCCGATGTTGCCCGCATGACAGGGGAGGGGAAGCGCCACGCATCGCGCTTCGACACCTCCGGCATGGCCTCGAGAATCATGGCAGTCTACGAGAGGGCGATTGCAAACCGGTAGCCGCCGGCACCCGCTTAGGTTGCATATATTTGCTCATTAGGAAAGGATTATGTAATTTTGCACATAAATACAGGTGAGAACACACTAAACAACATACATATATATACATGGAAAAGAAATTTAAACGCACGCTAATCACGTCGGCGCTCCCATACGCCAACGGCCCGGTGCACATCGGCCATCTTGCCGGAGTGTATGTGCCGGCCGACATCTACGCACGTTATCTCCGTCTTAAAGGGGAAGAGGTGATGTTTGTGGGGGGCAGCGACGAGCATGGTGTGCCTATCACCATAAAGGCCCGCAAAGAGGGAGTCACCCCTCAGGATATCGTGGACCGCTATCACAAGATAATCAAAGACTCCTTCGAGGAGCTTGGCATCTCGTTCGACGTCTATGGCCGCACCACATCCGCCACTCACAGCAAGGCCGCGTCCGACTTTTTCCGCACGCTCTACGACAAGGGCGAGTTTGTGGAGAAGACCTCCATGCAGCTTTATGACGAAGAGGTGGGCGAGTTTCTTGCCGACCGCTACGTCACCGGCACCTGCCCTCACTGCGGCAAGGATGGCGCCTATGGCGACCAGTGCGAGGCTTGCGGCACATCGCTCAGCCCCACCGACCTTGTCAACCCCAAGTCAGCCCTTTCAGGCAGTGTGCCTGTCATGAAGGAGACCAAGCACTGGTATCTCCCCCTCGACAAGTGGGAGCCCACGCTTCGCAAGTGGATTCTTGAGGACCACAAGGAGTGGCGCCCCAATGTCTACGGCCAGTGCAAGTCATGGCTCGACATGGGCCTTCAGCCGCGAGCCGTTAGCCGAGACCTCAAATGGGGAATCCCCGTGCCCGTGGAGGGAGCCGAAGGGAAGGTGCTTTATGTGTGGTTTGACGCGCCTATAGGCTACATATCCAACACTATCGACGCCTGCGGCGACCAGTGGGAGAAATGGTGGAAAGACCCCGACACCCGTATGCTTCACTTCATCGGGAAAGACAACATCGTGTTCCACTGCATCGTGTTCCCCGCCATGCTTATGGCCCACGGCGGCTATAACCTCCCCGACAATGTGCCGGCCAACGAGTTTTTGAATCTTGAAGACGACAAGATCTCAACATCGCGCAACTGGGCCGTGTGGCTCCACGAATATCTCCGCGAGCTCCCCGGCAAGCAGGATGTGCTCCGCTATGTGCTCACCGCCAACGCTCCGGAGGCCAAAGACAATAATTTCACATGGAAAGATTTCCAGGCCCGCAATAACAATGAGCTTGTGGCCATTCTCGGCAACTTCGTTAACCGCGCCACAGTGCTTGTCCACAAATATTACGGCGGCATGGTGCCGGCGGCAGGAGAACTCACCGAGGCCGACCGCAAGGCCATGGAAGAGGTGAGAGAGTCGGTGAAGGCTCTCGGCGACAACCTCGACCATTTCAAATTCCGCGAGGGCTTGAAAGACGCCATGAACATTGCCCGCATCGGCAACAAATATCTGGCCGACTCAGAGCCTTGGAAGCTTATCAAGACCGATCCTGAAAGAACAGCCACCATTCTCAATGTGGCTCTCCAGATCTGCGCCAACCTTGCCGTGGTGTTTGAGCCGTTCACCCCGTTCATGGCCGCAAGGCTCGCCGGGCAGCTCTGCCTGAAAAACATCAGCTGGGAGATGGCCGGACGCTTCGACCTTGTGCCCGACGGCATAGTGATCGGCAAGCCGGAGCTCCTTTTCGAGAAAGTTGAAGACTCAGTGGTGGAGGCTCAGGTGAAGAAGCTCACCGACGCCAAAGAGAAGAACCTTCTCGAGGCATGGAAACCCGACGAGGTGAAAGCAGAGGTTGATTTCCCCACATTCGAGAAACTTGACATCCGCGTGGGCAAGGTGCTGGAATGCGAGAAAGTGCCAAAGGCCGACAAACTTCTGAAATTCAAGATTGACGACGGCATGGGCGGCCGCACCATAGTTAGCGGCATAGCCAAGTTCTACCAGCCGGAGGAACTTGTGGGCAAGGAGGTTTGCTTCATAGCCAACTTCGCGCCGAGGAAACTGAAAGGCGTAGAATCGCAGGGCATGATACTGAGCGCGCAAGACGCCGACGGCCGTCTTGTGGTTATCGGGCCTACGGGAGAAGTTCGTCCGGGGAGCAGCGTTGGCTGACCACTCTGACTGTGTTGCCGTCTCTTCCGAGCAGCAGCCCCCCTTTCAGGTGGGGCAGGAGCTCGGTGGCCGAGGTTAGATAAAGCTTGGTCTTTATCACCCGTGGGAAACGGTTGAACCAGGGGTCGGTGGAGCCTACCCATTTCAACGCCACAGCATTAGGGAATTTTTCAAACTCGTTCCAGAGTTGAAACACACGAGACTTAGCGACGGGCGCCACAGCGAGGCGTCCGTCGCTGAATTTTACGATGCAGAGAAAGTGCCCGCGTACCCTTTTGTCGGAATCCTGTTGCTCCTTTGTGGTGCGTGTCGACACAGTTATGTTGCGCCCGTGTTTGAGATTGATGTCATTCATCATCTTCCTGAACACAGGGCCGTGTGATGAGGAGTCTTTGATTCCGTTGAAAGCGATATAAAGATGAATCATCTCATGGATCACCACATCCTCCCAATCTTCCTCCGGCGCGTCGTAGTCGGCGCTTATCCTCAGCTCGAAGTCGCTTGTGGTTGAGCCGAGGGGAGAGATCCGCCTGCGGTACACAAGTTTCCCCCTGAAAGTGCGTGCATGAGTAAGGCATATCTTGGGCAGAGGCAAGCCGGTGGAGAAAATCAGGAGATTGAATTTTCTGAAAGTTTCTGTTACAAAAGTAAGGTCAGGAGTCATAAGGTGTAAAAATTTTTCAAAGAAAATAAAAAAAACGTTGAGAAACAAAATTTAAGTGTTAAATTTGTGGCAGATAACCAAAATGAGAGTAGTTGATGCGAAAAGGCATCGTCCTGAGTCGGAAATATGCCGAATATATGTATTATGTAGAATTTTTAATAATGAACAAAAATGGCAATCTCAGTAATAATCAACACCTATAATTCAGCGCTGCATCTTGCCAAAGTGCTCGATTCCGTGAGCGACTTCGACGAAGTGGTGGTGTGTGACATGGAGTCAACCGACAACACCATTGAAATCGCTAAAAGCAAAGGGGCGCGCGTTGTGACATTCCCTAAGAAACATTACACCTATTGCGAGCCCGCACGCAATTTTGCAATCAGCCAGGCCAGGTTCGACTGGGTGTTTGTGGTCAACGCCGACGAGCTTGTCTCCCCTGAGCTGCGGGGCTACCTTTATAAATTTGTGTTGAAGCCCGGGAAGGCTAAGGGGCTTTACATTCCGCGCCGCAGTTTTATTCTCGACCGTTTCCGTCACGGCGTCTACCCCGACTATAATCTCCGCTTCTTCGTGAGAGAGGCCGTTGACTGGCCTGCGGAGATACATTCCAAGCCTGTGGTGGATGGAGAGGTCAAGAAGATTCCCGCAAACCGCAAAGACCTGGCCTTGATTCAGATTCCGGCTTCAATCGACCATATGATAGAGCGCATAAACCGCTACGGCACGGCAGAGATGGAGACCATGAAAGACAAGAAGGTAGGTCTGTTTCACATCCTCACCTATCCATTCTTCCGCTTTGTGAAGACGTATTTCCTCAACGGGGCTGTACATTACGGCACGGCGGGGTTCATCCTTGCGTTCAATGATTCGGTCTATTCGTTTTATCGGCTGGCAAAAATCTATGAGTTCAGAGTGGGTCATAAGATGCCCGGGAAGCATAGCCGCGAAGTGCCAGAAGAGGTGCTTGAAGAGATTATAGCCGGATATAAGGCAGAAAAGGAACTGATAAAAGAACAGGAAAAAGACACCGACGCCAATAAATGACGCTCCTGCCGCAAGGGAGTGGCAAGAAAAGCGTTGTGTGTTTGCCCGAAAAGCAGTAACTTTGCGATATGCAAAAGACAGCATTAATATTGGCAGCCGCATTGACGTTTGCCGGATGCGGCGGCAAAAAAGCTTCGGCTGTGCCTGTGGCCGCTGAAGAGAGAGTGGCCGAGGTGAGTTTTGATGCCGACAGCGCATATAGTTATGTGGGGCGCCAGGTGGCTTTCGGGCCGAGGGTGCCCAACACGGAGGCTCATCGCCGGTGTGGCGAATGGCTTGTGAGCGAGCTTCGCCGGCACGGGGCAGAGGTGACGGAACAGCGTGCCACCCTGAAGGCATTCGACGGCACCCCTCTTGACGCGCTTAATATTTTTGCGCGCTACAACCCGTCGGCCGAAAAGCGCATACTGCTCCTTGCCCATTGGGACTGCCGTCCGTGGGCAGACCAGGACCCCGACCCTGCCAACAGGAAAAAGCCTGTTGACGGCGCCAACGACGGCGCCAGCGGCGTGGGTGTGATTCTTGAGATCGCCCGCCAGATTGGGAAGGAGAAAGGGGGAAAGGGTGTGGACATACTCTTTGTTGACGCCGAAGACTGGGGAACAGACGGTGATGAAAACTCCTGGGCATTGGGAGCGAGATATTTTATGGAGCATCTTCCCGTGGAGGGATACATGCCCGACGAGGCCATCCTGCTCGACATGGTGGGAGGGAAAGGGGCTGTGTTCTGCCGGGAGTATTTCTCGGAGCAGGCCGCTCCGCGTCTTGCGCAGTCATTGTGGGGCACGGCAGAGTCGCTGGGATATGGCGACATATTCCTCAACCGCCTTGGCAGCGCCGTGACCGACGACCATGTGCAGCTGATAGCCCACGGCATACCCACGGTTGACATCATAGAGTATCACCCTGAATATGAGTCAGGATTTAATCCGCGCTGGCACACTGTGTCTGACAACATGGAGGGTATAGACCCCGCCACACTCAAGGCGGTAGGGAGAGTGGTGACGCAATACATATCCGACAACTACTGATGCAATCTCGGTAGCGGCGGATGCCGGCCTGCAAGGGGCCGGTGGAATTTTCATATGATAATAACTTAATACTGAAATAAAGTGGATTTTATTGAAGAACTTACCTGGCGTGGCATGATCCACACGGTCATGCCCGGCACAGACGAACAGCTTAAAAAGGGTATGACCACGGCATACCTCGGAATCGACCCCACAGCCGACAGCCTTCACATAGGGCATCTCTGTGGCGTGATGATGCTTCGCCATTTCCAGCGCTGCGGCCATAAGCCGCTGGCTCTCGTAGGGGGCGCAACCGGCATGATCGGCGACCCCTCGGGCAAGAGCCTGGAGCGCAATCTGCTCGACGAAGAGACTTTGCGCCACAATCAGGATGCTATCAAGAAGCAGCTCTCAAAATTTCTCGATTTCGAGAGCGACGCACCCAACAAGGCGGAGATGGTCAATAACTATGACTGGACAAAAGATGTGACTTTCCTTGACTTCGCACGCGAGATAGGTAAGCATATCACTGTTAACTATATGATGGCCAAGGATTCGGTGCAGAAGCGCCTTAACGGCGAAGCTCGCGACGGACTCAGCTTCACGGAGTTCACATATCAGCTCCTTCAAGGCTTCGACTTCCTCACCCTCTACAGGGATAAGGATTGCAAGCTTCAGCTCGGCGGCTCCGACCAGTGGGGCAACATCACCACCGGCACCGAGCTCATACGCCGCAAACTCGGCGGCGAGGCTTACGCCCTCACCTGCCCGCTTATCACGAAGGCCGACGGCGGGAAGTTCGGCAAGACTGAAAGCGGCAACGTGTGGCTCGACCCGCGCTACACTTCCCCCTATAAGTTCTATCAGTTCTGGCTCAATGTGAGCGACGCCGACGCAGAGAAGTATCTCAAGATTTTCACTTCTCTCACCAAGGAGGAGATCGACGCCCTTGTGGCCGAACATGCGCAAGACCCGGGCCAGCGCCCCATGCAGAAGCGTCTTGCCAGGGAGGTTACAATAATGGTGCACAGCGAAGCCGACTACAACGCCGCTGTGGAGGCAAGCCTGATTCTTTTCAGCAACAAGGCAGACGAGACTTTGCGCCACATCGACGAAAAGACACTGCTCGAAGTGTTTGAGGGTGTGCCTACTTTCACGGTGTCGAAGAGCGAGCTTGAGGCCGGTGTGCCTGTGCTTGACCTGCTGGCGGCCAAGAGCGGGGTGTTCGCATCCAAGGGTGAGGCCCGCAAGATGGTGCAGCAGGGTGGCGTGAGCATCAACAAGAAGAAGGTGACCGACCCGAACGCCGTTATAAGCGCCGAAGAACTTCTCAACGGCAAATACCTCCTCGCACAGCGCGGAAAGAAGAATTACTTCCTGCTCATTGCCGAGTGACAGAAAGGCTCTGCGGACTCGCGGGCGCCGGCGGTCAGAATAACCCGGAATGCCGGAGGGATAATGATAATTTTGGAAGTCCTTAAAGACAAGGGCTTCCAAAATTTATTATTGTTATGAGTGATGACAAGGTTTTTTCGATTTTGTTGAGGAGGCGTTCGGGCGCGGGGGATTATTCTTGCCCTGACGGAGAGTTGGAGAGTGTGGCCAATGCAGAAATTGTGGATTGCAACGGCGGGGCCGTAAGTTCCGGCAATGTGTCAGATTCGGACAGCTCCGGAGATGCAGATGATTCGGGCGGTTCCGGTGGTGTGGCCGGCCCGGATGGCTCCGGCGGTTTTACCGGCCCGGGCGGAATCTACGGCGAAGAGAGGGTGAGGGAATGGCTGAAGGGCGCGGAGATTTTCGATGAGCCGGAGGGAGCTGCGTCTGTGGCGAGAATAGGGGATGTGGCTGTGGCTACGGCAAAAGATGGCCTGCATTATTTCCTCTATGACCATGAGAGAGGGAAATGGGTGCAGCTCGGGGAGATGCCCGGCGCCCCTCCGGTGGAGTTCGCTTTGAAGAAATCGGTGCTTGGAGGATGGCATATACATCCCGACATGCTCCCGTCGCAGATTGTGGAGCAGGGTGAGCCAACCGGCGATGGATGGGGGATGAAGGCTGCGCAGCTTCTTGATGATTTCGGGCGGGAGGTGACTGAGGCAGGGCTTTTTGCAGAGCCATTCTTTGCCTTGGCTGCCTACCGCCTTGCCGACGGCTCCCATATTCTCCCTTCCCCTCCGGTGCTGATGACTCCGAACTCAGGAGTGCCGATAGTGTCCGGCAGTGCGGATTTTTCGGTTGCAACCATGAAGATGAGCGTTGCGGCTGCCGTCTGCGCCCTTCAGTGGAGAGTGAAGCCGCAAGAGTCATTGTCGCGCTGGGCGGGGGTGATTTCACATCTCGACATATTCATCTCCCGACCGGTGTCGCTCTCCGCTCCCGGCGGCATGAGGGCACTTCACCGCACGGAGTGCAAAAACTTCACGCATTGCATAGATGCCGACGCTCATGCGGGCGAGCACAGGGTGTGGAGCGACACAATTGTGCAGGGATGGGCCCCTCGTCCTGTTGATGAGGCCGCTCTGGCTTCGGCTATTGCCGGAGTGACGTCATTCCACAAAATAGGGGAGGTGGCTGCGGAATCGCTTTGCGGCATGGAAGAGTTCTCGGATGTGAAGTTTAATTGCGGGTCGCTGTCAAGTCTTGAGT
The DNA here is from genome assembly GCA_009775365.1 of Muribaculaceae bacterium. Taxonomy (GTDB): domain Bacteria; phylum Bacteroidota; class Bacteroidia; order Bacteroidales; family Muribaculaceae; genus Lepagella. The sequence continues at coordinate 18,985 of VSPM01000029.1, read as the reverse complement.
CGCTTGAGGCTTACACACCCGGCTATGCCGTGCATTCACCCGTGGCGGCCTCAGCCTGCGGCGTGTGTTCCGGGAGGCTCATGCTCTGGGACTTCACTCTGTCTCCACCCCCTGCGCCCACATTCTCAGAGAGCGTGGCCTACGGCGGCGAATCCGGGTTCACGCCGCGATGGCTTTTCCATCCTGACCCTGACGCGCGCACATGCACCCTCCGCCACGGCGGCGATGAGATCACGCTTCCCCTCAGGAGGCACCCTTCATTGCGAGGCTCCTGTTATTGGGGAGGTTATGGTGAGAGAAACGACGAAGCGGAGCCGGATAAGCCGGATTCTCCGGCCGTGAATCTTCCGGCGCGTCAATGGGGAGACATAGAGACAGGCAGCTGGAGTGGAGGAGTGTGGAGAAGCGCGAGGCGAAACCCATTTGTCATGCCCGATTCGCTGCTTATGAGGCTCGATGTGGAGAGAGTTATTGCCGTGTGCAGGGCATTCCGCTCGTCGGGGCTTGTGGCTGCCACGTCGCCCACGGCCTACGCTTTCACAAGCGAGGGGATATTCCTTTTGAAAGAGAGCGACGACGGCACATTCAAGGATGCAGGGCTTATAAGCACCCACAGGCTCCGCGATGCCGGGTCGGTCACTGTTGGCGGCCGCAGAGTCGAGTTTGTGACAGACTCCGGAGAGGTGATGCGCATAGAGGGCACAGTCGTGAAGAGCGGCGGCGCAGAGTCAGGCATCGGAGTGTCAGGCACAGGTTCGGGAAGCGGGGCGGTGTGTCTTCGCGCCTCGGGCGAAGGGATGATTGAATTCACCACGCGCCCTCTGAAGCCGGGAGGCAGGGAGTCGTGGAAGCGTCTTAGAGCCGTGGCTCTTCGCATATCGCGTGAAAATGAAGAGATGAGTCTGAGCGGCGAGCGGCGGGGAGGTGACGGAATTAATGGCGTGGCCGGAAGTGAACTGTCCGTCTACGGCAGCCGCGACCTCATGGGCTGGAGCCATGTGGCCACAGGGCGTGGCGTGGCGATAAGAGGCAGATGGCCCGGCTATTGGCGCTTCTTCAAGATTAAGGCGAGAGTGTCGCCGGCAGCCGGCATGGCGGTGGAAGGGATTGCGATGAGGCTTGAGGAGTAGCCGTTGGTCGTTGAATAAGGGGCGTGTTGCCGCCTATGAAAAAAAGAAAGGAGATTGAGAAAAAACCTCAACCTCCTTTACTACAATAATAAATAAACACAAATTTTTATTCGCTATATATTCTATATATTAGAGCTTCGGGCCGGCAGCTACGAGAGCCTTACCAGCGGGATTGAACTCAAACTTCTTGAAGTTCTTGATGAACATGTCGGCGAGCTTGGTAGCCTTCTCGTTCCACTGAGCGGGATCAGCATAAGTGTCGCGCGGGTCGAGAATCTTAGGGTCAACGCCGGGGAGTTCAGTAGGAACAGTGAAGTCGAAGATAGGAATAACCTTAGTGGGGGCATTGAGGATAGAGCCGTCGAGGATAGCGTCGATAATGCCGCGTGTGTCACGGATAGAGATACGCTTGCCTGTGCCGTTCCAGCCGGTGTTCACAAGATAAGCCTTGGCATTGTTTGCCTGCATCTTCTTCACGAGCTCCTCTGCATACTTGGTCGGATGGAGTTCGAGGAACGCCTGGCCGAAGCAAGCTGAGAAAGTAGGAGTCGGCTCAGTGATGCCACGCTCTGTGCCGGCGAGCTTTGAAGTGAAGCCGGAGAGGAAGTAATACTGAGTCTGTTCGGGAGTGAGGATAGACACGGGAGGAAGCACGCCGAAAGCGTCGGCAGAAAGGAAGATCACATTCTTGGCAGCCGGGCCTGCAGAGACAGGCTTAACGATGCTCTCGATGTGGTCGATAGGATAAGACACGCGAGTGTTCTCAGTCACGCTCTTGTCGGCGAAGTCGATCTTGCCTTCAGCGTCAACAGTAACGTTCTCAAGGAGAGCGTCGCGACGGATAGCCTTATAGATGTCAGGCTCGCTGTCTTTGTCGAGGTTGATAACCTTTGCATAGCATCCGCCCTCGAAGTTGAAGACGCCGTTGTCATCCCAGCCGTGCTCGTCGTCGCCGATGAGGAGACGCTTCGGGTCGGTTGAAAGAGTGGTCTTGCCGGTGCCGGAGAGGCCGAAGAAGATGGCAGTGTTCTTGCCCTCTTTGTCGGTGTTGGCAGAGCAGTGCATAGAAGCGATTCCCTGCTGGGGAAGGTAATAGTTCATCATAGAGAACATACCCTTCTTCATTTCGCCGCCATACCATGTGTTGATGATTACCTGCTCTCTTGAAGTAGTGTTGAACACAACTGCAGTCTCAGAGTTGAGGCCGAGCTCCTTGAAGTTCTCGACTTTAGCCTTGGAAGCGTTGTAGACAACGAAGTCGGGCTTGAAGTCAACGAGCTCCTCGGCAGTAGGAGCGATAAACATATTAGTCACGAAGTGAGCCTGCCAAGCCACTTCCATGATGAAACGCACAGCCATGCGAGTGTCTTTGTTGGCGCCGCAGAAACGGTCAACCACATAGAGCTTCTTGCCTGAAAGTTCGTTGATAGCTATCTCCTTGACAGCGTCCCAAGTCTTTTCAGTCACAGGCTTGTTGTCGTTTTTGTATTCTTCGGTAGTCCACCATACTTTGTCTTTAGAGTTTTCGTCAAGTACGATGAATTTGTCTTTAGGAGAGCGTCCGGTGTAAACGCCTGTCATAACGTTTACAGCGCCGAGTTCAGTCACTGTGCCTTTCTCGAAGCCTTCGAGCGAAGGGTCAGTCTCAGCTTTGAAAAGCTCCTCGTAAGAGGGATTGTAGATAACCTCTTTGACATCTTTGATGCCATACTGAGCCAAATCTATCTTTGCCATAATTGGATTATATGATTAAGAGTTTTGAAAAATGTCGTAAAAAATAGGCCGTGCCGCACCCTGCGGCAACAATCTCAGCACCTGTAGAACAAACTGAGCTTTATTATCCGCTGCAAAATTAATCATTTTATTTTACATTTATGATTTGATTGCAGAAAAATTTCAGTATTTAGTGTTATTTAACAGAAATAATAGGAAAAATTGAAACCATCTTGCAAAAAAAATTGATAAAAAAAGTTTTCTTTGATAAAATTATGAATCCAGACATTATTTTGTGGCCGGCCGGCGCTTCCGTGGCTGCGCAGACTATTAGTCTACGCAGCGCACGAAGCAGGCGTCGCCTACTTTTCCTGTTTCATCCTCGTTTGCCTTGAAGCCCACGTTGGTGGTCAGGATGGCGTTCACGTCGAAGGAGAAATAGTTGATGTCAAGTCCGAACGCGTCGCCGGAATCATCGGTGAGCAATTTTCGGTCATACATAAGGAATTCGTGATATTTAATCTTATCCTTTGCCCAGTAGATTGCCCCCGGACGGCGGTAGATTGACACAAATAAGGGCGCATCGTTTGTGAATATGTCTACTCTCGGCGCTCCACGGTTGCAGGAATAGCGGAGGATACCGTTGCCCGGTTCAGTGCCGGTGGCTCCCTCCTTCTTGTCTTTGCGGTGTCCGTAGCCGGCGCGCCCTATGGGGAAGAATATGTTTCTGCCGTTGTAGGAGCTTCCTCCCACAGATTTGCCGTCCCAATAATACGCGAACATTCCTCGCATCCCTTTCGGGCTTCCACCGCCGGGATAATTGTCGCGCCTGTAGTAGCCGTAGGCCATGCTGACCTCTTTCTGTGTCTCCGTGGCGCCGTCGGCATATAAGACCCCGTAACCGAAGTTAACGTTGCGGCTCAGATATAGCTGTTCGAAATGACGCATGGTGGCTGTTTTTGCCATCTTGCCTTTGAATGCCGAACCGGTCGTCATTTCTGTCCATCCGGTTCGCGTTGTCGAGAGGTTCCCGTTGTCGTCCACCAGCAGAAATGGGCCGGTGTTGTTTTTGAATTCATTCTGGCTGAGATTGTGGTATAGCTCGTTTCCCGCGTCATCCTTGTAGATGTTGTTCACAGCGTCGATGGCTTGTGCGGAGTTTCTGAATTTAAACAGGGAGCCCTCGTCGCGAGGGTCCGTGGCCTCAAGGTTTTCGCTTATCATGTTGAAGGTGCGCCATGCTACAGGGGTGGCCCCGCCGTTAAATTCTCCGCTGTCGCCTTTTCTGGTCGTGAAGTCCATGCAATCGGCTGATGGCATCAGCTCCTGGGGGTCATATCCCTGGCGGACGAAGATCAGGTGGGTGCAGGTGTAGTTGTGATACTTAATTCTCACCACGGCGTTGCGTACCTTGTTGTCATTGTTCATGCGGTTGAACCGGATTGTGAAGTCTACAGGAGTGTCTGTTGACCCGGATACAGTCTGACGTCCGTCAAGAGTGATGAAATTATTGTCGCCGATAATCTCAGCCTTCCATGGCCCGTGAGATGTGACCGGGGAAAATACGTCGCTGTCATCACCGTCGAGCCACATCATTGTGACATGAAACGGCTCATGGTTGCGTGACTTACGGTATACCCCTTTGGGGTTTACCACACGTCTCACCTGCACAGCGTTCACAAGGTCGGAGTCGGTCTTGGTGGTGCCGTCTTTTTTGTTCTTCAGGGTCACAGTCAGTTTGACGCGGGCTATACGCTGATAGCCCACGAAAGGGTTGTTGCCGGAATATCCGGTCTCTTTCACCAGCACCTTTGAGCGGGTGAAGAGCGGAATGCTGAACGACATGGCGTTGCCATCTTTCTGCCAAGTAAATTTGTCGCGCTCCTTGAGGGCGTCCTCGTCGCTGCCGGAGGCATAGTCGTTATATTCATACTCCTTGCCGTCTTTCAGATATATCCTGTGCCCTCGGTTTATCTTTGACGTTGACGGTGCTGTGCCGTTGTAGTAAGCCTCGTTTATTGTGTTCCCTCCCTTGTTGTAGCCGGGCCATCCTTTTCCCGACGCCATGTTTGAGGTGATGACCACATTGTCGGGAGCGCGCAGAGAAAGGAAACCGTTATAATTTCCCTGATTGGCCGTATTGCTGTATGGGTCCGCCTCGTCACCTGAGGGTGTTGTCGGGGTTATCGGTCTTCCGGTGTCTATGAGTTCATCGAACGGACAATCAGTAGGATACCAAGGATTGGTGACTATTTCCCCCTCCAGGCCGACTATTTCCCAGCCATCCTCAGGGATATACTTGAACGGGAGAGAGGCGTCGTGGTAGTAGAGGTATGAGACATACCACGGGTTTGGCACATGAAAGCCCTTAGGCTCGTTAAATTCTATATGCCAGTCGGCGTCATTGCCGTTCCCCCTGGGGCAGAGTGTGAGCTTGTAGTGATAGTTCCTCTCGGCCTCAAAGTTGTCGGTGACATTTTTGCCGAGCATGAAACGGTATTTTATCTCGCCGTGAGCGGGATTGCCGTCGGCGTTGGAGTGATAATAGCCTGTCACTTCAATATATGTGCCATATTTGATACCGTCCTTTTTCTCGTCTTTTCCGGCCACTCCGCCGGCAGAAAGGTCAGGGACAGGTATTTTGGTCTTCCCTTCCGGATTGTCCTGCATATTCTCGTAGAAATAGAGGGCGTCGGCGGTCTCGGCGTGAAAGTTTATCGGTTTTGCCGTCGGATAATCTTCGAGGCTGTTGTTGTCTTTGATGACCGGGGTGCCTTTTGTGATTGCCGGCCAGTTTTTCCAGTATTCCCCGGCGGAAGCCCCGTCGGTATTGACAGCGTAAGATATCACCTGTGGCGACTCATGGAAAAATCCGTCGGGAGTCTTGTCATCTTTCGAGACGCGGTGGTTGTATGCCTTCTCGCTCTCGTCGGTGGTCACAGGTTGCCCGAAACCGAGGGTGCAGTCATAGGGGATGTCGTATATACGGGCCTCCTTGATGTAGACGGTCACATTTTCGCGCAGGTTGCTGCCGTCGAAGTCGATTGTGATTTTCGATGCGCAGCGCCGCAGCCAGGAATGAAGTTTCATTCCGGCCCTGTTCACCGCCACAGACGCGAATGCCCTGTCGGCGGCGGGCACACTGTTGGAGGCCGTCACCTCCGTGTCGGAGAAATAGCCCATCATCTCGCAGTTGTCGGCGAGGTTGGAATTGTTCCAGCTCATCTTCATGCGGCGCAGCCCCGACAGGGTTTTGTGTTCGTCGGATTCCTTGAGCCTTTCGAGAGTGCCACCCGTCAGGTTTGCCACCCCCACGATAAAGTATTGTCCGAAAGGGAGTCTCAGCGATATCCCCTTCACCGACTTTGTGCTTGACTCGGCGGTCTTTCCGTTGCTTGCGTCCTGGTCGGTCCTCTTCTCATCTTTTACGGGATGCTGCACGAGGTCCACCTTACGGGGATAAGGGTTGTCTTTATCTTCGATGAGGTTTCCTTTGGAGTCGTAGACCAGGATGCATAGGTCTTTGATTGTGTTCAGCATCCTTCCGTTGCCGTCGCTGATGTCGGCGCGTGTCAGGTTTCCCTCGGCGAATGGTGAGAACGACAGGTCGAGAGTGATGTCGGCCACTCCGTCTGTCGGGCCGTTTTTGAATCCGAGACCGTCATCGACACAGGCGTTCAGCAACATGGCCGCGCAACAAATCAGTGTCGAGTAAAGCAGATATAAAGTCCTGGTCATATGCGGTTATTGTTTGGCTTGGTCTTGTTGATTATTATTCAGTATCTTCATCTGTAGCGGAGGTTTCCTCCTTCTTGTATTCGTCGAAAAGCACGGCCCTGTTGCCGGTGTCTTTGCCTGACTTTTGCCCCTCATGAAGCACCGAGTAGGTCACAGTCTTCCCTATCAGCAGTTCGTGCTCCTTCTTGAATTCCATGGCGGGTTTTGCGTTGCCGAGCGCTTCACGGATGTTCTCTTCGGTGGCCACGAACGGGCCTGATTTCGCGAAAACATACCAGAATTTTCCTGACTCCTTGTCCCATGATTCCACGAGATAATTCTTCACCTCAAGCGGGTTGTCGGGAGATCCGTCGAATGGCTTGGTCTTGAACAGCATCTCCTTCTCATGGTTAAGCACCACGGAAGAATGGTCGTCGTTATGCTGCAGGCGCTGGTCGCCGTCCTTTTCTTTGTAGTATTCGGTGACAGTGAGAGTGGAGTAGTCCCTTACCATTCTGGCGCTGCATCCGTCGTTACCGTCGGCCACACCGAAGTTTGAGAGAATCTGGCATCCGTCTTTATCCTTCAGCCAGACTTCGGCGTCTCTGATTTCGCCGCTGGAGGTGAGCCGTATGGCGAAATAGTCGTTATTGTCATCGTCGTTGTGCGGAATCAGCCGGTTGCCTGAGGCGTCTTTCGGCCATTCTTTTCCCGCCATGTATGCTTCGAAATAGCCCGGGAGGTTCCCATACGAGTCGGGGAGGACCATGAGGTCGCCGCTTTCGTCGCGCATGAGGCCGAAGTCGACAGTCAGAGGGCAGTCGGCGTATGGCTGCACGTCGAGCTCGCAGGAGAGCTTGGCGTTCATGCCGGTTATGATGAAGCGGTAGATGTTGTTGCGCTCTATGTTGTAACGCCCCGGTGTAGCAGCCGAAGCCTGAACATCTTTGTCGTTTGACACTTTTGTGCCGTTGGTGGCAAAGTAGATTGTGTTTGTCTGTTTCTCCGGATTCCACACAGGCCGCTTGTCATCCTCACCTTTCGGGGCTTCATCAGGGTTGCGGAAACTAATGGAGTCCGGATTGGCGAGGGTCACTTTGATGGAGCAGAAGTTTTCGCCCACGCCTATATTCATGTATTCCGGGATGTAGGCCACCCATTTTTCCGGCACATATTTTTCCTTGTCAAATCCTCCGGAGACTTTTGTCATGGATAGCGGAAATGAATATTCCGGGTCATCGTTGCCGTCGCCGGGCAGATGCAGTTTGCGCATGAAGTCGGAGTCCCACACATAGCCGTGGTCATAGTCCGAATGCTTCATGGCATTTTCGGGCGCGCAGTAGCCGGTGGAGTTCACTCTGCTGATTTCCACTTTGTCGAACGAGGCGAGAGGATTGTCAAGGATCACCTCCACTTTTGCCATAGCCCTCAGAAGCGGGAGGTGGGTCGGGCTGCTGCCATTGTCTTTGCTGAGGTCGATATAAATGTCCCCCTTTATCTGAGGATTGCCATCGGGCCCGGTCTCTATGTCGGAGGCATTGACATAGTCCGCAAGGTCATATTCCCTCACGCCATAGAAAGGAATCATCCTGTCGTTTTCAGGGTCGAGCCACGGTTCCCCCTCATCCGGCGATATGCTCTGGAATATGGAAAGATTGTGATTGCACAGCTGATAGATGGTGGTTTCGCCTTTCTTAAGTTTGTAGTTGTTGTCAACCTGTGCGGTGTCTGACTCCGCGAGATACCCCATCGGCCAGTTGAATATTGTCACGACCTTGAACCTTGTTGGAAGATCAGACGGAGCTTTGCCGAGAAAGCGGTAATAATAAACGGTCTGCACCCCGTTGACCTCTTCGGAGCCGGTCTCCGTGGGGCACGATAAAGGGTGGAAAGTGTCGATATATTTTCCTTCGGAGTCGAAGAAATATATACGGTAGTTGTCGCGTTTGATGTCGAGATAGTTCTCGTAGCCCGTGCCCGGCTCGAATTCCTTGCCCGGGTCGCCGTCTCCGGCTCTTGTGGACCCGGCAAGAGATATTGTGATCCCCATGGTGGGGCTCGGGGGCGTATCTTCTTGCGCAAGGTCGGAGAATGACTCCTTCGTGCACGAGGAGGCTATCCCGGCCAGCGACGCAAAGGCGAGCAGCGACAGAATTATATGGTGTCTTGAAATCATTGTCATAAATGAAAAATGCCTGCTATCCGTTAGTCATTAGCCGTTATTCGAGGTCGGTGGGGTTGAGCACCACGCGCCAGGAGTTGATTATGACCGTTGTGGCGAGCCAGTGCAGGTTGTCGTCGAGGAAGAAAGTCATGTTGTATTCGTCCTGGCGGTCAAGATATTCCTGGTCGCTCATGGCCCGGTTGTAGTTGCCTTTCACGAGGAGTGCGTAGTCAATGACCGGTATGCGGGCCACAAGCTCGCCGTCGGCGGCCTTGCGGATTATGAGCACCGGCTTCGCTTTCGCAGTCCAGTCGCGCATGGTGAGGCGGCTTGTGGTTAGCTCGGCCACGGCCACTTTCACATCGGTTATTGCTTTTGTGGCCGGGTCGGTGTTGTCGGTGTTTTGGGTGTCGACGCCGGCTGTGCCTGAATATTTGCTCCATGCGTGATAGGTGATGCGCTCGTCGTCGCGCAGGGAGTTGTCGTGATTCAGCCATCCGTTCTCGTCCTCGATTTTGAACGTGAAGTCATCGGCGTTGATGTCCTTTCCGGAAAGGTGCTGGAGCACGATCCGGAACACGTTGGTGTCTTTTGTGAGGGGCATGGTGAATGTGTATTCGCCGCCATCCTCATTGACGGGCAGGTCAACGTCGAGGGTGCCGTGGAAGAGGGCGTGCAGGTCGTTTTTCGACACTGCCCCGTCGGTTGCGTCCTGCTCCCTGTTGAGACGGCAGTGCAGGGCGTCGCGGGTGTCGCCGTCAGAGATTGAGGGGACAGTGAACGACTCGCCGTTGTCGAGTCCGCACCATGCCATAAGGGAGTATTGCCCCGCCGGGAGAGGGAGGGTTATTGAATAGCCCTCCTGCGCGAGGTGTTGGCCGCTGTCGGTGGTCTGCCATACGAGTTTTCCGTCAGAGTCGAAAGCATATAGGCTCACAGATTTCACCTCATGGTGGAAAGCGTCGGCAAATTTCATGTTCATGTCATAGCGGAACCGCAGGCGGTATACCACGTCGCAGTCGCCCTCATCGTCGAATAGGGCGTTTCCGCAGGATGAGAGCGACATTACAGAGGCCGCGAGAGCCACCGCCGCCGTCAGGATGCGTGATATGCGAGAGAATATTTTCATTGTTGATAAAGTTGCTATATGTTGACGCGGCTTCTGAGGGCCGCAAATTGTTTTCAAGATAGGGTAGGCTCGGCCCATGTGCTGGCCCGGACCCGGTTTAGAATCCTCCGGCCGAAACTCCGGAGTGTTTATGCAGTCGAGGATAGAGATTTTTCAGTTTATGGAGGGGAAAGAGAAGAAACCTGCGGGACACGGGGTGTGCCCCGCAGGCTGTTGTGGTTTTATTTGTATCGCCGAAGCGGTTGTTGCCGCCGGCCACAGATATGGTCGTCAGACCGAGGGCTTACCAGTCGAGGCTTGTGCCGTTGTTTACAACACGCCAAGAAAGGATATTGAGGCGTGCGCCAAGGAAGTATGAGTCGGGAGTCGGCTTTTGGGGAGTTATGTCTTCCCAAACATCCTCTCCGTTCTCATCCTTGTAATTGAGTACGGGGGTGCCAAGTCCTGTTACGGATTGGAGTTCTACCTCGTAAATGTGGTTACGTACCACGCCATAACCGAAAGGCTTATTCTCCGGGTCTACACCGGTTTTGCCGAGGTGCTTAAGCTCTTGGTAATAGTATGTGTTGCCGCCGTCCCATACTTTGGCTCCGCCTACCGACTCAAGCTGAGAGTTGACTTCATCCACTGATACCTCTTTGAAATGGCCGTCGGAAATCTTTTTGTAAAGTTTCTTCACTACGGGGAGAGTGCGATTATCTTCAGTGGTCTTGTCGTTCCACAGGCCCTTTTTCTCGGAGATAAGGTTCACGAAACTTTGGTATCGTGGAGAGTCCTCTTTGTCATCGGTTGCCATTCCGGCGTTCATTGCGGATACAAGCTCGAGATCGCTGACTTTGACCGGGATGTATGTATAAGATGTAGAGCCGCTTTCAATGATATTCCCGTTTTCGTCTACCTCAGGAGGATTCTTGCTTTCGTCGGTATAGAGGAAATAGAACTCGTTCACGTTGGGTTCGAACATTGCAGTGAGTACAGATTCCTTTGTGTATTTATATCCGGCCCATTCAGCAAGGTCAACCGGTGTGGCTTTTGTTTTTGAGGCATCAAGAGTCACGATAGTGGCTGCGAGATAAGCCAAGGTGCGGTTTGTGGTTGCATTTGCGGGGTCGTACCATTTTTTGAGTCCACCGTTGCCGTTGTCGGCGGCATTTTCCAGACAGTATGCAGTGTAGTCTGCATAATCTTTATCTGTGCCCTTTCCTATTTTGCGAGAGGGATAGCTGTGGGGATGTTTTGCAAGTTTTACTCCATCGGGATTCTCAGCCCAGTAAGAGCGTTTGAAATTGGGGTCGTTCCAGCTCCATCCGAGTACAGCGTCCCAGTCGTCAACTTTTTTGAAAAGATTTGATTTGTCGGTAGTCCACCAGAGATCCCAGTTGCGGAAAATTACGTAAGCCTGAGGGGAATCGGGTGTATTGCCTACAAGGATAGGATTTTTGTTGGCATCTTTAAGGGCTACGGCGATGCAATCGTTATGGCCGTCAAAAGATACGCCAGTCACAACATCTACCTTTTTAGGATCCCAGGCTTGGGTTACGCGTACTTTTGCTAACACACGTTCGACATATACGTCAACGGGATAGGTCTTGGCAAGCTCCTCTGATGACTTGATGTCGCTTTCCTTTATCTCCACGGCAATGCTGTTGCCGTTGTCATAGAAAGTAGAGCTGGTCATAAGGAATCCGTTTTTCCTTGCAGCGGCCTCATCATTGATAATGTTGGTCAGCTCATCAAGGGTGAGGTTGTTAGGTTTTTCCGAATTTGTCTTGCCAATGCTGAGGGCTTCTTTTACCCCGTCGAAATTTACCACGGCCACCATCTGTTTGATGTCGTTGCGTGATCCTTCGTTGGTATTGGTGTTTATTACAATGACAGCATTGAGAATACTCTCTACATTGGGCATATCTTGGTTTGGCTCGCCCGGCTTGATGTCTTCTTTTTTGCAATCATAATAGCTGTCGCCGTTGAACTTTACAGGGGCGGGATCGCCATTCTCTTTGAAGAAATAGAAGCGCAGAGAGTTGACTGTGTTTTCCGCCTCATATCCCGCCTCAAAAGGGGGTTCGTTGTCGGCGCGTGTTCCCATATTGGCGTTACGTATGGTGACGCTCATGTAGCGGGTCTCACCTTCACCGATGTTGGGAGTGTCGCCACCGGTGACGGGCTCTTCGGATGAGCAGGCGGAGAGTGCCATGGCTCCGAGTATACCCATGAAAAATTTGTTTAGTTTCATTGTTATTTGTATTTGTTTGAGTTGTATTTTGTTTTCTTTTGAGGAGATTATGTCAGTCGAGAGATATTCGGGAGACCTTCTCTTGGCTGTGGGCGCGTATGCGGGCTATTTCGTCGAGCACGTCGCGTGCGGCCTTCATGTCGGGGAGCTGCCTCATCAGGCTCTCAGATTTGTCGTACTGGCCTTGCGAGAATGCGAGGGAGCCTCTGGCGTAGACCGCCTCCGGGGAGTCGCCCGCGCGGGAGAGATATTTCTCTGCCGTCACATAATCCTTGCGCTGAAGTGCGGCGTTGGCGGCGTTGATGTTGGCCACAGGGTTGTCGGGGTACATTCGCACGGCTGTCTCGTAGACCTCGTTAAACTCGTCGCTTCCGGGGGCGCAGGCGTTGCCGAGGAGGAAGAAGTCGCGGAGAGTCAGTCTGTTGGGGCGAGTGCGCATCACCTGCCGTATCTTTTCGAGGTCATCGAAACGCTTCACCTCATAGGTGATGCGGTATTCGGTGTGGCGCAGGGCCGGATAGAAATTGTCGAGCATGAATTTGTATTCCTTAGGGAATCTCTTCTTGATAAGCGCCTCCTTTGGGTCGGGGGCCATGTCGGAGTCGATCAGCTCGAGAATCTCGCTCTTGTGGTCGATGTTGGAAGCCACGACGAAACGGCGCAGCCCGGCCCAGTCTTCCGGCTCATAGTCTGTGGCTATGATGTCGGGGTCGAAGTTGTAGAGCTGCCTGATGTGCTCCTTCAGGGCTTTGGTTCGGCCGATGGCGAGGTCAGTGTTGTGGGAATAGGGGCTTTCAGGCGATGCGAAGCCTTTGAGCCATACCCCTGTGATGCGCACATCCTTGTCGTTGAGCACGGTGTCGATGGTAGACTGTATCTTGAACAGCTCCTGCGGGTTGCGTCGGTAGTTCGGCTCGATGTTGGTCTTGTCGACGATGAAGTCGATGTATGCCGCCCCTTCGAGGCTTTCCACCACGGGACCCTCGTCCTTGGCGTCGAAATATATTATCTCCGGAATTGCGGGGTTTACCTGAAAATATGTGGTCACAGGGTCTATTCTCTCCTCTATGAGGCAGTTGGCGCATCCGAAGAGTCGCCGGCGCATGAGCAGCTGCGAGCCGTTCATCCAGGGCTGGAAAGGCACTGCGGCCTCATAGCTGAAATCAGCCGGCCTCTCAGATGCCTTGAAGGCCGTCTCGCTTTCGCGCGAAAGCCCCGCGCGGTCGTTGCGGAGATAGTTTATGTATCTTTGCCGGCCATAGACGCCCACAGAGGGAAGTGAGAGCGTGTCGCCGTTTTCGGAGACGATAAGAGGCGTCAGCACCTGTGCCCGTCGGCTTTGCACGTCGGTGGGCGTGAGGTCGAGATTCATGTCGAGCATCATGTATTCGCCGTGGCGGTCGAACGAAATGCTGTCCACACCCACAGGGGCGATCCCCTTTGCAGAGGTGAGAGGCGCGGCGGCGATCAATGCCGCAGTCAGGAGTCCAAGTTTTTTCATATCAGTCGGAAACGTTATGAGGTGTGGTCAGAAGATGTAGACTAAGTTTATGGCTATTTTTGTAGGCCCGAAATAGTTGTGGGGCTTGTTCTCCTCGATTTTCTTTCCGCATCCGGTGCAGCGGAACCGGTCGAAGCGCGTGTAGGTCCATCCGAGACCGATTTCCGCCTCCAGGTTCCAGTGCTCCGAGAGGTCCCAGTCGTAGCCGTAGGCCACTCCGGCGCCCACGAACCAACCCTGATAGCGTGTGTCTTTAAGTTTTGAGAAGTCGGTGCCGAGCATGGAGAACCCGAGGTCGAACCCGCCGATGTTGTATTGCCCTCCGAGCACGTGCGCACCTATGAAGTGTCCTGAGAAACGGTCGCAGAACCAGTATCTGGCCTCCGGCTGCACCGCCCAGTGCCGCCACTGTCGGTCGTGCGAGAGTTTCCAGAGATTGAATTGCCCGGACAGGTCGAGAGTCCATTTCGGGGCGAGCCCGATTTCGACAGCGGCGTTGGGGTTGAGGAAGCCGTCGCTGAGGAGGTTGGTTTTCAGGGCTGCTTTCTGAGCCATGCCCGGGGTGTGGGCAGCGAGCGCCAGAAGCGCGATGATAAGTAGTTTAAGTTTCATAATAAGATGGTTCGGAAGATTCCGGCTCCCGGCGGACGGTCATGGCCATGCCTTGCAGGGGCATGAAGCCGGGCGCAGCCTCGCCTGATGCCGGATATATGGACATGAATCATAGCCCGGCAACATCAGTGATGTCGGGTATATGATGATTTGAGAATGTTAACTTGTTGAAAATCAGAATATAAGATTTCGGGGGGGTAATTCTGAGACTACTCCTTCGACAAGTGTTTGTGTCAAATTGTCGTAATGAATGAAACATACATCAAAAAGGCCACGAGAATGGCAGGTTAAAGGTTGTGAGCCGTAAGCGGCGATATTTGCCGACAATAATAAGTAGTAAGCACCAGGGAAACACCCTGGTAATAGTACCTTTAAATGTGGCGCAAAATTAATACTTATCTTATTATGCTTCAAATTATAGGTGTTAAATATTGTTAAAATAAGTTAATTGGATGATTTTTGTTTACGGATACAAGCAATAATGGGCAGAATATGCAGATGCCTGGATGCGGTGGCATTAGTTTTGCGGGTCTATTATCAAAGACTGAAGATATGAAAGATTATGCAGCAATCAGGAGAGAGTTTGGCGGCGCGAGGCGCGAATGCGGCCGAGGCGGGTGTGACGGATGGAGCGTGATGCAGGAGGCGCTTGCCTGCTGGCACGGCGGGTCGGAGTTCAGGCGGGAGAGGAGGCGCAACAAGGACTACACGTTCGGGAGGCAGTGGAACGACGTGATAGAGGTGGACGGGCGCCGCATGACGGAGTATGAATATATAGTGTCGGAGGGTAACATACCGCTGAAAAATAATCTGATACGCAGGATTGTGAGGAATGTGTTGGGTGTGTTCCGCCGCCAGCTCGCGGAGAAGATGGAGAAGTGGGAGGGGGAAGAGCGGGAGCGCGCCGCCCGCAACGGGCTTTATGAGCTCTATTCGCGCACAATGGAGGAGTTTCTGATTTCGGGGCTTGCCGTACATAAGAAATGGCGCGGCTTCCGCGACGGCGAGCAAGGGGTGTGGACAGACTTTGTGTCGCCCGACAGTTTCTTTTTCGACGGGGCGATGCGCGACGTGCGCGGCTGGGACATGAACATTGTGGGGCAGATTCACGAGGTTGACGAGGGGGGATGGTGCGACGCTTTTGTGGCCACGCCGCAGGATTATGCCGCGATGAAGGCGCGGTTCGGGCGCGACAGGGGTATGAGGCAGAGGGTGATGGAGGTGTGGCGCAGGGAGCGCCGCCCCCGGAGGCTTGTACACGACCCTGTGGGCGGCAGTGTGGCCGTGGTGGAGGAGGACGAGTGGCAGGGGTCGCGCCGGGGGGCGGGCTGCAGGTCGCGATGGTTCACGGCAGACGTGTGGCGATATTATTTTATCGACGCCGAGGGGAAGATTCTCCGGCAGGGGGATTCCCCCTATCGCCACGGGAGCCACCCTTATGTGATGAAGGCTTACCCCTTTTTCGACGGCGAGATTCATTCGTTTGTGAACGATATGATTGACCAGCAGCGATATGCCAACAGGCTTATCACGCTCTATGACTGGGTGATGAGGGCGTCGGCAAAGGGTGTGCTGCTGTTGCCCGAGGGTTCGGTGGAGCCTGAAAACCTCCGGGAGGTGGCCGACCAGTGGAGCCGTTTTAACGGAGTGATCGTGTATAAGCCGAAGGCCGGCGTGCCCGACCCCCGGCAGGTGAGCGGCAACGCCGCGAATATCGGAATCACCGAGCTTCTTGACATTCAGCTGAAGATGCTTGAGGATGTGAGCGGAGTGAACGGGGCGCTGCAAGGGAACCTTGCAAACAACTCCGTGAGCGGCACTCTCTATAACCAGCAGACACAGAATGCGCTGACATCGCTGAGCGACATTCTCGACACATTCGCCTCCTTCATAGACAGCTGCCGCGCCAAAGAGTTTTCGCTGTGAATCTCTGCGGCGCGGCAGCGGGCGTGGGGAGAGGCGGCCGGTCAGATAACTGCGGCCGATGCCGGCCTCGGGCGGTTTGGCCCGGAGTCGCTGCGGGTTATAAGGCGCGGGGGCGGCATCTCGCGGAAGCAGATGTGGAGGCCGATGGCGCGGGTCATAAGGAGGTCGTCGTGATGGCCGGGGAGGGCCCCGTAGCTGCCGTTGGGGCGCTGCTCATAGGCAAGATATTCAGAGAGGCAGAGCTCGTCGCGCTCCACATAAAGCCCTTCGCGTATGGCCTGGACGAGTGTGGATATCACCATAGGCTTTGTGGCCACGTTGGTGTGGAAGCCGTATCTTGCCGGGGCTCCCTGCCACACAGCCTCCTCCGGGCCGCGGCGGGCATAAAGGTTGGGATAGGCGTCGCGAATCTGGTTGAGGAGGAACGCCGACTGGTCGCCGTCGACAGAGCGGTCGCGGTCGGCAGTCTCGAGGGTGTTGCTCTCCACCACAAGCAGGGCGTTGCAATAATATGCCGCAATCCTGGCGGCGTTCCAGGCCAGGAGGTCGAAATCGGTGTGGCCGCGCCATTGGGCCACAATCTCCGGTTTCCCGCCGTCGGACATCGGGCGGCGGTCGAACACGGCAATCACCGTCCAGTCTGCTTTAAGGGACCGGCCGCCGATGTCGACCACCACAAGATAGCGGTCGGTGACTCTCACCACCGGGTCGATCTCCCTGTCTCGCCACATGGCGAGCGCCCCGTTGGCGTCGGGGTTGAATCTCACATTGCGCAGCGACTTCGGCCCTGAGGGGGCGTCGCCGTCGATCTCTCCCCTCATGAGCGGGGCGCGGCATTCGCGCCGCAGGTCTTCCACCTTGTATTTGTCGAACACCCTCGCGCCGGAATGCACAAACGCCTCCACATCGTCGGAGGGGTATTCGGCGGCCATAAGCCCGTGGTCGGAATATTTGGAGCGTTCGCTCACATACCAGTGGATCGCCTCCAGCGTGGCTCCCCTCTCCCAGAGCCACCAGAGGTAGCGGCCCGGCTGCCTGCGGTCGGAAACGGCGTGCATGGCCTCGCGCCCCTCCACAAGCTGCGCGGCGAAGTTTTCCCTTTCGCCGGGAGCGAACGGGAGGGAATACTGCTCAATCTCATACCATGCCACAAACAGGGGACGGAACTGGCTTTCACCGCGTCGCGCCGCCTCATATTCCCTATGGAAGAAATTTCCTGTGCCGTTGGCCGTTGACTCGAAGAGAATCATGGTCATGGGTTTCAGGAGCACGCCCGAACAGGCCGCCCGGAGAATCTGCTCCGGGCTTTTTTGTGCGGTGGCCTTCCATAGCCCCACCTCCGAGCAGTGCACAAGGTTGTAGTCGCCGCCCCGGCAGGAGTCGGGGCGCTCTGCGGTGCCCACCTTCACCTTGCAGTTGCGTGCAATCACCCGGAATGCCGCGCCTGCGCCACCAACGCGCTCCACGCGCTTTTTCCCTTCCGGCTCCTTTTCGCCCGGCTCATGGAGCAGAAATGAGGGGTATAGGCGAAGCGTCCTGTCGAACATGTCCTTTATCTCATCGGTGGCCGCTCCCTGATGGGCTATTATCAGAGAGTTAAGCCCCTTTTCATGCACAAGCTGCAGCCATGACATGTAGAGCTGCACACAGGTGCTCCCGCCCCATTGGCGGGCTTTGAGGAGAATGAGGCGTATAGGGCGCCCTTCCCTCCGCATGGCTTCGAGAGCGTTGACGAGCTTTCGCTGCGGGCGGTTCAGCACGAGCAGCACGTCGTCGCCGCCACCCTTCCTTTTTATATATGCGTAAGAGGCGGCCCAGAAAGGGAAGTCATGACGGCAGCGCAGCCTCGAAAGCTCGCGGAGCGTGGCGGCGCAAGCCTCGTCGCTTGTGGCAGACTTCATCTTATAAAGGTATTTCGCCAGCGACCCGAATCTCAAAAGGTCGGCCACAAGCGGCTCCCCCTTCATCTGCACGGGAAGCCAGAGCTCGTCGATTCCATCCACCTTGAACCGGAACCGGTTGGGGTCGCGCGGGTTCCCCCTGACCGGGTCGTAGGGGGCGTTGATTGCGTTCAGTCTTTTCTCATTCTCTTTCAGCACAGACTCAATTACCTGTGGGCATGGCGTCATCTCGGCCTCCTTTCCTTTATGGTGCGCCTTTCGGCGTAGATCAGTTTTCGCGCGCGCTCTTCAGAAATGTAAGAGCGCGGGGCCGGGTTGTTGACCACTTCAAACACGAGCTGATATATGCTCTCCTCGGGCCGCTCCTCGCGGAGCTTCATGAATCGGCGGAATATCTCGCGATACATCTCCCTCTTCTCTTCATACATGTCGGCCGTCGGGTCGTGGCCGGCCAGCATTTTCCCTACCACGCCTGCGGCGCGCTGCTCGCTCACCCAGAAGCGCGGGGCCGGAATGCGTGTGGATGTCTTGAAAGCATTGCTAAGGTCTATCTTTGATTGCACTGCTATTGCCTCTCTGAAATTTTTGAGCAGAAACTGGTTTCGCTGGTCGCTGAACTCAGCAACAGAATTGGGTTTGCGCATAGTCGTTGAAGTTTATAGTTTATGTTTTCGAGGCAAAGTTAATATAAAAAGGTTAGAATAACAATAGCAATGCTATAAATAGTTATAATTTTGCACTGTAAAAATCGAGATAATTAATTAAACAGTTATGAATCAAGACGAGAAAAATCGAGAGGAGAGGGCCGGCTCAAGAGGGCTGCTGGCGTGGATGAAAGATTTGCTACGAAAATATTCGCGCGACATAGAGGAGATTCCGGCCGACCCGGCTCCGGAGGTGGTGACCACTCTCATCGAAATCGCCTCCGGAGAGCGTGAAGGCCCGGAGAAAGGGGG
>VSPM01000028.1 GCA_009775365.1 Muribaculaceae bacterium | reverse complement strand
TTGTCAAAGAACTCTTTGGCTTGACGGTTGATGCCGCTTAGCCTATGAATAATTTTTTAACGAACTATTGTTATAATTCTCATCAAGATAATTGACGAAGTCAATATTCTTATGTCCGTCCTTGTCTTCATTCCCTTTGATTTTGCTAAAAAGATTCGTAAGATTCTTCTTGACAACATTCTTATAGAAATAAACATCGGTTAGTTCTTCTATGCCAAATGCGTCGGTAAAGAATTTCTTGTACTCTTCTTCCGCAAATTTATCAGGAATATAGGCTACATTCAGGCAAGTTAGCCAAGAAGAATCTATCCATTTCTTCTGGGAATAGTAGTCAAATTGCGATGATGGGAAATAAACAACATTATCATTGATATACCAGTCGGAATCTCCATTACAATCATATACGTTCAAGGTATATGATTTAAGACCTAACGGAGGTATAATATCTTTGTTTTTGAAACAAAAGTTTATGAAATCAACTGACAAATCTATGTCTTCGTCAATTGCAGAAGATATATCACTGGTATAGTCTTCAGATAATATAATATCCTTAACGATTATATCGTCTGAGTAATCCTGAACGTCAAATTTCTTAAAGTAAGATTTTGCAACTTCCGAATAAGAGTCACTGATAAAAGATATAACAACGTTTTCAAGCCATTTAGATGCGCAAAGTGTTTCTCCTTCAATATTGTGGAAGAAAACCAACTTATCTTCGAAGCTTTCAACAACCTTCCCATTTGCATCATAAAATGGCAGTTGCTTGTAGTTGTCTGTATAGCCAACATATATGGCAAGGAAGTTGAAGAAATGAACAGAGGTGTCGAAATTCTTCAATCTTTCCTTGGTTGCCTCGATATTGTCCTCGTCAAGAAGTATATCATTTACGAACTTGTCTTCGTCAAATTTTGCAAAGGCCCCAGAGATAGCATCATCCCATTGCGAGTTCTCAGCAAAGTATTCACGGGTTTGAGGACTCAGATAGTAAAGATAGTCAGTGAATGCATCGAGGTCGGCAAGATACTTATCAATGTCGTAGTATAATTCACAAGCACGATAAAGCCCTCCATCGGCCTTAAGGAAAATCTTCTCATCAAGGAAATCTTGAAGATACTTCTTTTCAAGCAAGAAATTAAGGAAACGGTTGTTGTTTTCTTGATTTTTTAGCCATTCTTGAAAGGATGTATGACTGATTAGATTGTAAATCTCATCCTTGTCGAATACTTGAGAGTCTGATGCATATCTTTTCAAAAATGAATTAAAATTCTTATCCTTACGTAAGATAGGGAGCGGAAGATATAAGTCTTCCATATCGGTAAACTTACGAAACTCATCATCTGTCATAATGTCACTCGAAGACAACCCCGTTGTGTCGAGGATGACGCTCTTAATCAAAGAGATACCCTTAGATACAGGGACAATATGATCTGAATCTAATCTGGATTCAAATGCCGATTCAAACTTAGCAATGAAAGAATCGTAAAAATCATGTTCTTTTTTGCATTTTTTGAAATCGGGTATTAATGAGAATACCGAAGCTAACTGATATTCTCTACTTTTTAACAAATCCAGAATCCAATCAAAGAACTTATCGCCAGCAATAGAGGCAAGTTCTTCGTTAAAGTTTGTTTCCTCCCCATCAGCAAGTACAACCTCTTTCTCGATATCATTACGATCCCCCTTAGGTATCATATCTGTATTCAATAGGAAATGAAATCCCCATGATGCACTTGTCGGAAGATAACAATAGACAGTGGCATGTTCAATAGGTTGGATTGTAGCACCTATACGTTTGCAAGCAAATGAGACTTTAGTATAATCAAAATCCTTATATTTTTCCGGAATGCGAGTATTGCCTTTGTCGATAGTTTTATTTATTGCAAGTTGAAGTGATTCTTGGATTTCAACTTCATAGTCAGAAACAACCCATTCTTTATTGTTACGTAAACAAACACGTTCCTCGACTCCATTTATAATTACCCTAACAGAGTTGATGTTTGGGATAAAAAGGATGATATTTGAATCTGAGAAAACGGACTTAAATAGCGACTCGTAGTTGTTGCGGCCAACATGTAACAAGTCCTTATTATCGGGGCGAAGTGCAATACGAACTCTGAACTCTTCCCCCGATTGTCTAAATACATTTCTGACTTCAGGAGCTACTTCATTAGCAGGAGTCCAAATAGGCAATATTTGGAAAGGAGCTTCAAGTCGTCTAATCTTACCTCCTGGTTTTTTCTCAGGAGTTTCTCCTTCATCGAATCTAAATGAATAATCTCCAGTCTGTATATAGACATAGTGATTGTTTAAGAACACCGTTTTAAAGCCAATACCCTTATAGCCAATAGTACGCTTATTAGCAACCTTTTCCTTCTCATTAATTCCACAAATTCCAGAAATATTGCGGACATTAAACGCATCTCCCGAATGAAGAAAAAGCAAGTAATTATCTGTGATATGAAAGACTACATCTACCATCTTGCCTTCTACGGGATAATCATTGGCATTCTGTAAAAGTTCATAAATAAATGTAGAGTCATTTGCGCTGAGTTGTTTACTCAGCGTATCAAGAAAGTTAGTCGCTGAACTAAAGTTCTTTGATTTATCGTCATGCCGATCCTTGAAGAGTTTATCGATGAACCATTTAGGCTGAATTTTTCTTGGAGGAGTATTAAAATCTATATATATCTCATACGGATTTAAGATATTCCTATGAGATAATTTCCAATTAAAAAGGTAGTAGTCGTTTTCCTTTATCCCATATATAAGTTTATGATATGTTAAACGTATGGGTCTTTTATCGGAATCAGTCGGATAATAAGGGATGTGATCAAAATTGGGTTTTCTAATATCATCGATGACGTAGATCTCTTTTTCTTCGTCATGATGATAAAACCCTATACATTCAGTGCTATCGACTCCCCATAGCTGGAAAAGATCAGCTTCAGTAGCATTTTCTGCTACATCAGTCAGAGATGTCTCAGTAAAATTATCAATATTTTCAAGAGAATTTGGAATCAATGAAATTTGAAATGGCGAATGAGATTTTAATCGGCATTTAAATTGACATGGGCCTTCTTTAATTATGTTTGAAGATGCTGGAACATTGATATATGAACCCAAAATATCTGTAGTAGCACCATCTAAACGAATGTTAGATACGCTTCCCTTGAACCATTCCGGATGCTTGCTTTTAATTTCATTAGAGAACACACCTTGGAATATGTTATCCTCGAAGAATTTATTAATTTCCTCGATATCAGCTAATTTAAGTTGAGCTTTACTAACGAATTTTGCCATTGATTACTTCTCTGTTTTCAGGGGTTAGATCATTGATTCGATGAAAGCGACATCATTATAGAATTTATTATTGCAGAAATTTACTTTTAATCAGATGCCAGTAATTCACGTGAATTTACACCAATTATACGAGATATCTGAGAAAGTGTATACAAATCTGGTTGGGAGGTGTTGGTACACCATTTGGAGACAGTCACGGGGTCTTTGCCTAATTGCTCGGCGAGCCATTTGCCGGTGTGCCCGGTTTCTGCTCATACTGCTTTTATTCGTTTAGTTTTTGACGTTCTGTTTTTGTCTCCATTGATTGATTTATTAAATTTGAACGTAAAGTTACTAAAGATAAATGAGACGGCAAACGATTATGCTGTAAAACATAGCCGTTGGCCGTCTCATTATAGTTGATTCTCAGTTGTTACATCACTTCCGAGCATCTATCCGGTGCTGGTGGAGGAAGGCGTTGAGGTCGGCGCGGCTGACGTAGATTTTGCGACCTATCTGGGAGAAGGGGATGAGGCGTTGATCGCGGTAGTTTTGCCACGTCTTGGGGGAGATGCCGAGGATTTCGCGGACTTCGTCGGACTCAAACCAGTCTTTGCCGGGGCTTCCAATCTGGGTTTTCTCGACTATCTCAATGAGACGGTCGAGTTTCTCGTGCAGTGATTGCCACTCATCCTGTGGAATCATAAGCATGAGCGATGTCGGGGCGGAGTTTAACTGAGATTTACTCAAGGGACTTGTCATATTCTTTAGAGAGATTGACGATTGCTTCCTTGCATTCGTCGAAGTGCTGTCTGAGCAGGTTGTTGATGAAGGTTGTAAGATTGGCTTTGCGGTTTCCACATAGGAGTTGCAACTGTTTGATCTGCTTCACAAATTCAGGACAGATTCTTACATTTGAGCATCCAGAGGGCGGACATAGATACGTCAGATCATCAATAAATCTTCGTCTGTATTCTTCCGCTTGTGCCGTTAGAGCTGAATTGCGGGATTTTGATGCAGAACTTCCCTTATGGTTGATTAGCACCGAGGATGGAGGTTCTTGCGCCGTGGGAATTGATTCCTCTGTAATATTTCGGGGAGCGGACGGCGGTGCTTCCTTAGCACGAAAATTCTCCACAAAAGCATCGGCATCAAAGTCGTTATCATATCTTTTTGCCATAAATCACTATTTCTTGGGGTTTAACATACATCTTGACTATTCTATTGGACGCTTTCACTACTACACACCTCGGGCTGTCCGAGCTTACAGTTGAAGCCCAGATAATAGGTTCGCGTTTCGTTCTGAACAGCATATTCCTTTAGACATAGGGCGGTCAATCATTCCAAAATTCATCAACTGAATGTGACGGCGTATGTGTTTGGGGTAAATATGCTGATTCAAAAGAATCTGGTATGTAGCAGGAAGCAAATTTCAGCAAGCACAAGTTCTGTGGCCTTTTCTCAAAAGTTCCATTGGCGGAATCTGAGGAGGCTGAAATTCTACGACAAAGATAGCATGACGCCGTCTGTCTGTCCAAATTTTCAGACCCATCGGGATTATGTCGCCTCGCATTGCCTGAAAGTGTCGCGATTTGTGGCTATGAAGCGGCGTGACTGCAAATCCGCATTTATACGTATAAATGTTTGAATGAATAAACAAACAGATATATGCTTTTGCGTTCTTGCAAATGGATATTCCTATATTTTCACATCAGCACTATCAAACTTCCATTTATAGATAAGTCAATCATGATTTATGCCTATAAGGATATATTAAAACACATAAAAGCGAACTGATTCATAGGTATTTATCAAGTCGTATATACATTCTTATTATAGGAAGTATGCTCAAAAGAGTGCATAAACAGACAGCCTTGTCTCTACATAAGAATACAACAAAGTTAACATCAATAGATACGCAAGTCCAAATATCTGAATATATCGGGGGCCTAAATCTGCCGTCAAATGCCGTCTGTTACGCCGAAATTCGTGTATGACACCCCTTGCGCGGTCAAGAAAGTAGGTGCAAATTTCAAACGACTCACTTCCATTGACCGTCGAATTTCACTCCCTGTTCAATCGAATTTTTGCCACATTCAGACGGGAGAAAGCGGAATTTGGCAGTTTCGGAAATTTTTCGTATCTTTAATATGGCATTCGTGGAAACATCCAAGGCCGGATGTGCTTTCTCATTGAAAATCGGCATCCACATGGATGAGCAAGGTATGTTGCAAGGCACTCGAAATAAAACCGGTGCCTCGCAACCCTTGCTCTCCGAGGGAATGGTTTCCTCCAGAGTCGGAACCCCCTTTCAACGCCTGCGGCATTTCTCAGCGACGCAATCTGCGATGCCGTCTCTTATTTTTATGGGTAGATACTCAAACAGCGGAGGTCGCAGATTCAAGGCTGACCCTTCTGTGAACCGTTACGTCGTGCGGTTCAATGTAGAGGAAAATGCTCGATTCCTCTCAATGTTCGAGCAGTCCGAAGCCGTCAATAAGGCTGTATTCATCAAGAACATTCTTTTCCAGAAGCCTTTCAAGGTCTTTGTTGTCGATGAAAACACTCGGATTTTCATCAATCAGCTATCCTCGCTGAACGCACTCTATCGGACTTACGGTGTCAGTTACGACACATTGGTAAAGACGCTTCGCGAGAATTTCAGCGAGAAGCAACGATGAGGCTGGTGTCTGTATGTATAGACAACCAAAAACTAACCAAATAGTTCAACCATCGCTGGCAACAAACCATGCAGGACAAATAAGAACGGCGAAAGAAAACATCGGCAGGGAGCGACCTCCTTGCCGACGTTAATTCTCTCTACTCTTCGTTCCGTTTATCGTTCCGGATTGTTCCAGTCATTGTTCCGCATTGTTCCATTGGTGCCGGATTGGTGACACTATCGGTGCCATTATTGGTGCCAATCTCAAATTTATTGGTGACATAATTGGTGCCATCGGTGCCACTATTGATGACAACAAAGAATTTGTTGGTGACATTCTATATGGCACCATCTATGACATGAGACGATTGCAATTGAAGAGAGACGACAATTTCTAATCAGAGTAATTTCTTTAACTCTTCAACATCCGGCAGTGCCTCGCGCAATTTTTCCGGCATTTCCTCACTGAGACGATATGTTGCTACGCCCATAGGCTTGGCATAATCTTGAATAACATACTCTACAAAGTCTTTATTAGCGTTCTTGCATAACACTATGCCGATAGAGGGATTCTCATGAGGCTTTTTCACTTTGTCATCCAAAATGCGAAGATATGTCATAAGCTGGGCAAGATAACCGGGTTTGAAATCTCCGGTCTTAAGCTCCACAACGACCAGACAGTTCAGTTCTCGATTGAAAAACAATAGGTCGGGAAAGAAGTCCTCTGAAAATGCTTCCAGATGATATTGGTTGCCGACGAACGCGAAGTCTCGTCCGAAAGTCATTATGAACTTCTTGATATTGTGGATTATCTCTTTCTCCACTACTCGCTCATCTATATCTGCAAGGTCTCGGATACCGATTTCTTCGGTGTTGATAAAGTCAAGCAGATATTCATCCTTAAACATGTTGAGTGCTTTGATCGCATCGCGGCTGTCCTTGATTGTTACGCCAAAGTTAGAAGGCATAGCCCCATAGTGATCAGCTGCTTTCTTCGTGATCTCTTCTCGAAGTCTTTTTGCTGGCCATTTCTGATCTAATGCGATATGAATGTATTTATTTCTTGTGGGGATATCGGTTACCTTATTCAGAATTTCAATATGATGAGAGAAGCTTATCTCTAAAAATTCTTCTATGTTGAAATCGACCGCCGTGGCGGTCGGACCTACGCAAAGCAGTGAGTCTATATCAATTTCATCGTTTACCAAAGGTAAATTGACCGCCACGGCGGTCGATTTATTGATGACCGGTTCCCATTGTTCGTAGAACTGACGCATTTTCTTTATGCTTGTTGTCGAGAATCCCTTAAGCCCTGGTAACTCTTTGCATAATCGTTCAGAGATAGTCTCAATAGCATTTGTGCCCCAGAATCCCTTTCTTGAATTAGCAGATACATACCTGCCAATTCCGTAATACAGTGAGAGCATTTCACGGTTGACCAACTTCGCTGCCTGATACTGACTGCGAAGAATCGCTTCTTTTATTGTCTGAACAGCGATGTTATAATCTGCTGCGTTATGCTGTATAAGTGTTTCCTTTGCCATAGCAATGCAAATTTACTGATTATTTATTGATTGCTGAAATCACGGCCATAATTTGCTCAGGGGTCATACCCTTTAGCAATTCGACGGCTTGTTCCTCTTTTGTCGCTCCCGATTCCTCCGTCGCGGTTGCCGAGGGTTGTCTCTTGGCGAATACATTGCGTAGAGTCTCATCGGTCTTGGAGGTGTCGAAGCTACCCATGTATCGCTCGGTAGTGGCGAGGTTGCTATGGCCGAGGATATTCTTGATGGCAGATGACTCCGCCCCGGACTCCTGCGCTATATGAGCGAACGAATGACGGCTGATGTGCATTGAGAGAGGTTTCTCAATCTCCGCCTTCTCTGCAATCTTTTTGAGATATTTGTTGATAAGGGCGTTCTTTGATGAAATATCCTGATACATCTTGTGCCGCAGTTCCGGGCGCATTCTGTCTTTGTCGGCTTGCGTCACATATCCGGCATATTCAGCATCATTTGACAGCAATGGGAAAATATAATCCGTAGCCTTTGCATCCTCCCGCTGATAATGGCGCAGGATTTCAATAGCCTGCTCAACTAGAAGAAGGTCACGCTCTTTATGGTTCTTGCCCATCTGGTAATGCAATCTTCCGGAGACGGAGACATTGCCCCATCGCAATTGAATCAAATCAGCTGCACGGATACCGGCACAATAATAGCTGAACAGGAAATAATTTTTGCAGTGCCATATCAACAAGCCCTCCTCCAATTCCAGATTGATGATTCGCTCCATCTCTGAATCATCAAGTTTTTCCTTGACGGTCTTTACACCCTTGTATTTGAATACAAGGAACGGATCTTTGGAGGCTTCCATTATACCGACTTCGATGGCGCGATGAACAAGTGTGCGGAGTATATTGAACTGCACCTCTATAGTGTTCGGATGTAACAGCGTCCCCGGCTCTCGCTCATTCTCCCACTTATGGAGGAAGTTGTCAAAGCGAGTCAATAGCTCGACCGTCATATCGGCAACAGTAATGTCCGCCATACGACGTTTCTTTCGGAAGGCATCCAGCTTATTAATAAGCCCGCAATACTTACGCCAGTTGCGCCAGCCTCCGTTATCATAAATCATCTGAGCCCGCTCACGCGCAAAAGCGAGAAACGAAGGAGAAACAACCTCTGTGTTCATCTCCTTGGCAAGCGCGACGGTCGTGACCTCGCCCTCCTTGTCAAGTTCCTTATACGTTTCCTTCGCCTTGGCGAGAATATCAGCCAGCTGTGCATTGAGCACCTTTGCGTCGCGGACACCGCCACGTATCCAATTCTCGCCTTTGCATTTTGCATTAAAATCGGATGGTCGGGCAATCTCGACCATCGTCTTGATAAGTTTTCTTTTACCGCCGACAGTCACACGAAGATACACCACGTATGTCTTGTTCTTGGTCGGTCGTCCGTTGAGTTCAAATCTGAATGTCGCCATTGGAGAGATTATAAGAGTTAAAATTACTATTACAGGCAACTTTGCAGGCAACGCCCACGTGGTTCAACCCGAATCCGATTACAAAGATAACTCAAAATATTTTTACAGGCAAATTTACAGGCAAAATTACGCTATTTTAAGCAATTCAAAGAGCCTCAAGAATCTGCAATATTTTCATAATGCACTAATATAAAGCAATATATAAAAGCATTAGAAAGTAATAGAATGTAGTTTTAGTAGTTATGTTCTGGGTACTTCAAATCCCCTTTAACCCATTGAGTTTTAGAGGATTTTTCATTGTCAGGGTATACTAATAGTGTACTGTGCAAAATAAAGTGTACTTTTGAGGTGTACCAATAGCGCACAAAACAAATCAAGCAATAGGCGGCTCCCCTACTGCTTGATTGATTAAAGTTGTTTCGTTGGCTTAACTAACCGTGAGAGATAAGAAAGCACAAAGGTATAAACAAATTCCGAGGTATGACAGCAACTCAGTTTTGAGCAATCTTTTTATTGGTTAATTCCGGTGTTATGAAATCTCCCAACTCTCCGGCTCTTGTCCAACCTAAAATGGGGGCGCACTTTGCAATTATGTCGTTAATATCGGTTTGCATTGCGTCAATATCATCGCCAAATTGATTGTCAAAGGAGCTATCCCACAAAACGCACTGCATTTTTGTTCGGAGAGATACTATGCGTAAACCTCTGACACTATGACATACGGACAAATCATAACGCTGCTGTTCATTCTGCTGATTCTATATTATGCAGGTCTGGTAACTATGGATATTATGGCCGCAAAACGAATGAAAGCATCCGAGGAAGCCAAAAACGAGGAAGCCGAAATTGACATATCCGGACTTGCGGGCGGTTTTGAACCAGTTGAGATCAATCGCGACAATTCCCGGCCCACGACAGTACCGCAGAATATGGGTGCGGTCAGGTATAAGGAGCCTGTAATGACAAACGGCTATCCCGTAGATAGCCTGATAAGCAAGACAAAAAATGCCATTGAATCCGGCAGATATGATGACCTCGACAATCTTGTATATAAGTGTGAGGCGGCATAACTCTTGCCCCGGCCACCGGCCTGACTTATCACTATGTAAATAAATCCCATTCTACTCTCTCTTTATAATACTGCCTTTATCGCCCGAAGCTGTCTTTAACGCCCTGCATTGCCTTTACCGCCCGATAACTTTTTTCAAAAACGAATATCATCGCAAATGCAGAAGATCAAAACAAAATGCCTGAGGACGTTGGCTCTATAGGCAACTCACGTTCCAGGCCGGTCACATTAAGCAATTCCCTCACCTTCTCCACTGCTTCCGGGTCGGAGGCGGTGTTATACATTGTGAGCGACTTCTCTCCCACCACCATACATTGGAAGCCTACAGATTTTGTCTTGCCTACCACATACGACACATCCTCCCGAGGTATCAGGCTGCATGAAATAACTCTGTCGCCAATAAAGCAATAAGCCCCATTAGTGGTGATATATCCGTCAATCAGATGCTCTATGCTCCCGATATTAGTAACCAAAGCGTATGGACGTCCTGTGGAAATGTATATCTCCACTCCCCTCTCTTTCGCCTTAGTCAGGGCTTCCACCGTGGATTGTGGGATTGCATGCGTCTTGAAACTCACGAGAGTTCCGTCTATATCAAAAAAAGTGCTTTAATCATACTTCTATCTATTTTCATGACTCCGGCTCCTTCAGATGTAGGGTTTCAAGGAAACGGTTTACAGTCGCGATATCGCCTGAATACTTTCCATGGTCTTCGCTCAGTTTGCATGTGCTCAGATAAAAAGGCCAAGACTCGGTTATCTTCACAGCAACCAGTTTTATTACAATATTCATTGGCTTCACGCCTTCGAAGTCATTTGTGAAATGAGTTCCGATTCCGAAA
This sequence comes from Muribaculaceae bacterium, assembly GCA_009775365.1. Classification (GTDB taxonomy): domain Bacteria; phylum Bacteroidota; class Bacteroidia; order Bacteroidales; family Muribaculaceae; genus Lepagella. The sequence goes on along the minus strand of VSPM01000028.1, from coordinate 25,276 downwards.
GAGGGGAGACATTTTCCGGCGGCATATTGCTGTATCTCTATGGCCTTGTCTACATTCAAGCCATTGCTGAACACAATCTGCTTCGTGCGGGGATCAATATTCAAGCTTCTATACTTTTCAATAATAAGGTCAAGCTGCTTGAAATTATCGCCGCTGTCCACTCTAAGCCCCTTAAACATATTGGCGTAATCCTCAGAGAAATTAAGGCTGAAAATGCGCCAGCCATAAGTGTCATAAAGATATGTGCCGAGCGCTCCCCGATAAGTGCTCGCCCACGTTTTCATTGCAAGATAATTGGCCATCTGCGGGCCATACATCCCTGCTATGGCGCAGATCAGTTCATGCGCCATTGTCCCTACAGGCACAAGATTATATTTCATTGCAAGATACACATTGCTTGTGCCCACAAATCTCCCCGGGCCCTTGTCTATGTCCTGACATTCCTTCATGGCTCTCACCACAGTGTCCTGGGCTTCAAACGATGCCCTTCTGCGGGTGCCGAAATCACTAAATGTGCATCCGGCGTCCATAAGGGCCTGCGCCTTGTGCCACGACTTGTGGTAATACGAGCCATAGTCAAGTTTATCCGACTCGCCCGTCATTATGTAGTAAAGTTCGGACACTATCGCCAGCACTTTCACTTCAAGCAAAATCGTGTTGCTCCAGCACCCCTCAAACTCGATGTCGAGATGCCCCTCTGAATCCTGGCTCACCTTCACCCAGCGGCAATCATAACGGAAACCTTTAAGGAAACTGTAGAACCACGCCGGAATATACCGGCAGCGCTTCCTCATGAAAGCAATCTCCTCGTCAGTGATAACCACATTCTCAAGCATCACAATCTGGTTGCGCAACTCCTCCGCAAATCCCTTAGGATAGACTGTGTTGTCGCGGTCATTAAACTTATACTTCACCTGAGTGCGCGGAAAATTTTCAATCACGGCGCAACACATGGTGAATTTATAAAGGTCGTCGTCTGTAAAGTGGGTTATGATCTGTCGCATAAGATTCTGAACTTGAAGATGGACTATAAATTAACTTAAACAGAGGGGAATGCATGCCCGCTTGCAAGACATCGTCCGCCCTGCCTGCGGGCATACCCCCTCTTTCGTAACGTTTGCAACTTATTTTCGTTCACCATTCCCTCCATTATGCTTCCACATTTTTATATGCGAAGGCATTCTCCGCCTGATGAAACCGTAAATTATATTTTGCGCACATACATGGCGCGTATGGCATTGAGCACTGCAAGAATCATGACCCCTACATCGGCAAAGATGGCAAGCCACATATTGACTATGCCGAAAATGCCAAGAATCAGGCAAATTCCCTTGATGCCTATAGCCATTATTATATTCTCCCAGACTATGCGCAGACACTTGCGCGAAATGCGTATAGCCTTGCCAATCTTCATTGGATCGTCGTCCATAAGCACTACATCTGCCGCCTCTATCGCGGCGTCGCTGCCCAATGCTCCCATGGCGATCCCTATGTCGGCACGCGAAAGCACAGGCGCGTCGTTGATGCCGTCGCCCACAAACGCCACCTTTCCCCCGTTTTCAGAATCCTTCAGGATACGTTCAAGCTGCCTAACCTTGTCAGCCGGAAGCAACTCACTGTAGACTTTCCCTATTTTCAGTTCCGATGCAATATGAGCGGCAACAGGAGCAGAGTCGCCGGTAAGCATCACAATGTCTGTCACTCCCGATTTACGCAAATCCGCTACAGCTGCTTTCGACGTAGGCTTCACCACATCGCCGAGAACAATATGCCCTGCATACTTTCCGCCTATGGCCATATGCACAATAGTGCCTGCAGTGTGGCAATTGCAAGGCTCCACGCCGACATGCCTCATAAGTTTTTCATTTCCGGCCGCCACAGTCAAGCCGTCAATCATGGCAGTCACACCTTCCCCGCTTATTTCCTGAAGCCCTGTCATGCGGGTCCTGTCTATTTTGTGCCCGTAAGCCTTCTGCAGCGACTTTCCAATCGGGTGCGACGACGACGACTCTACAATCGCGGCATACTCAAGCAGCTTTGCCTTCTGATGTTCAATGTCGTTATCGTTATGATCATGAAAAGCGTTAACTTCAAACACTCCTTTTGTGAGTGTTCCGGTCTTGTCAAACACCACAGTCTTCACTTTCGACAGCGTTTCCAATATGTTTGCCCCCTTCACAAGCACTCCCTCACGGCTGGCGCCACCGATTCCGGCAAAGAACGACAACGGAACGCTCACCACCAAAGCACACGGGCAACTTATCACAAGAAACACCAGCGCACGATAAATCCATGTCTCAAAGGTGGCGAAATCAAACGGAGCACCTTTAAACGCCATCAGAAACAGCGGCGGAAGCACTGCAAGGGCCAAAGCCCCGTAACACACTGCCGGAGTGTAGACTCGTGCAAAACGTGCAATGAAATTTTCCGACTTTGATTTCCTTGAGGCGGAGTCTTCCACAAGTTCAAGTATCTTTGACACTGTTGAATCTCCAAACTCTTTGGTGGTGCGGATTTTCAATAATCCCGACAGGTTTATACACCCGCTCATCACTTCGTCACCCTTGCCGACCTCTTGCGGAAGCGACTCTCCGGTGAGAGCAGATGTATTGAGTGAAGAATCGCCCGAAATCACAATCCCGTCTATCGGTACTTTCTCGCCGGGCTGCACGATTATGACCTCCCCTATTTCCACATCGTCAGGGTCTACTTTTTCAATCTTCCCCGCTTTCTCTATATTGGCATAATCCGGGCGGATATCCATCAGAGCGGCAATATTTTTCCGGCTTTTACCCACGGCATAGCTCTGGAAAAACTCCCCTATCTGATAAAACAGCATCACAGCAATAGCCTCAAGATAGTCGCCGCTCTTCTCATACAATGCGAGAACGAATGCCCCGACTGTGGCCACAGCCATCAGGAAATTTTCGTCAAACACCCGTCCGTTGACAATCCCTCTCCCCGCCTTTAGCAAAATGTCATAACCGATTATAAGGTAAACAGCAAAGTATGCCGTCAGCCTGGGCCAGCCGGAAATGTCAATAAACTGAAGCGCCACGGTCAGCACCAGAGCGATGATAATCCGCGTGAGCATGTTTTTTTGCTTTTTGTTCATCTTACATAACGTCACGGCATCCCTGGCGACACACGCCGGGATGCCGCATTATTTAATGTGAATTTCGTCAATGAATCTCAAAATCAGGTTCTATCTTCCGGGCTTTCTTGAGCACAGCCGCCATCACAGCCTCCTCATCGGCCCCCTCTTCAAACGTCACTTTCATCTTCTGAGTCATAAAAGAGATTGTGAGGTCTTTTACACCCTCCACTTTCTTTGCCGCCTCTTCCACAAGATTGGCACAGTTGGCACAATCCACTTCAATTTTAAATGTCTTGCTCATATTTTTTGTTTTACAATATTCATCAAAAGATTACCGATACAAAATTACATCATGTTTTCTGCAACTTATATGCAATATTAAGAAAATAAACAGCAAGAGCGGGGTTTTAGTTTCACTCTTACTGTTTATTTGCTATTCTATCTATAAAAATTTTCTGTAGTTCAAGACTTTGGCAATGACTTGGAAGAATCCATAACCTTGTCGGTGATTGCACACACGCAAGAGTCTGACCATACATTCTCCGCAGTCTCTATCATATCGATAATAGTGTAGATAGGAAGAATTATTCCCATAATTCCCACATTCGCGCCTATGCCCGACATCAGAGAAAGCGTAAGGAAATAGCAACCCATCGGCACACCGGCATTCCCCACGGCCGACAGCACAGATATGAAGAACCATGTCAGCATCGTTGCCCAGGTGATCGGCATACCGTTATTCTGCATTACAAATAAAGAAGTCACAAATATGAATGCCGCGCATCCGTTCATATTCACTGTGGTGCATATCGGCAACACAAAACGTGCAATCTTGGGCTTGACTCCTACCCGTTTTTCAGCATTATCCATAGTCACAGGGAGCGTGGCGGCCGAACTTTTGGTGAACAATGCCATCATCACAGCCGGCGTCATCCCCTTCAGCATCTTTATTGGATTTATGCCTTTAAGAAGGAGGAATAGCGGAAGAATAATGAAGAACTGCGAGCAATTGCCGGCTACAATAACAAGCACATATTTGCCGAGAGAGTCAAGCATCACTCCGCTTCCCACTTCAGCCACAAGCTGCGCCGAAAATGCCACAATGCCGATAGGCAGCACCGCAATCAGCCAGCGTATCAACATATAAAGCAAATCCTGCAGTCCGGTCAGTCCGTTTATAAGCGACCTCTTAGGCTGAGTGTCGGGCATCTTGGATATGGCTATGCCCACTGCAAAACATAACAAAAGGAGCGCCAGCACATTTCCGTCGAGGAAAGGCTTCACGATATTGTCAGGAATAACCGAAACAAGATGATCGGCATACGACACCTCCTCAACTGCCGCCGGCGACGGGTTTTCGGCATTTATCAGACTTGGAGGCAGGTTGCCCGGAGCCACTATAAGGTAAAACACCAGGCCCGCAATAGCCGCCGCGCCGGTTGTCAGAAGCGTGTAAGTGACAGTGGCGCGAAACATCTTCCCCATCTCTCTTCCGCCCCCTAAAGAGGCAAGAGTGGTGATCACGGCCAGCACGATTGTGGGCACAGCCAGAAGACGGAACAATCGGGTGTAGATTGTGGCTATCACACTCATAACGGCATCTACGGCGTCAATCCGGAGCAATCCCACCCCAACGCCGACCACCAGAGCCGCAAGCCATATTATTATCTGATACTTTTTCATGACTCGATTTAATTAAGATTAATATCAATTAAGTTTAGTAGATAATATTTTAACATATAACGACCCTCATGGTTCAGATATTTTAACATTTGCATATGCCTTTAAACGATTGTTCATAACATTTTCCACAAGGAACGAACTCTTAACTTTGGAATATCCAAAACAGTTTTGTATTTTTGCAACTGAATCGGCAGTCCACTCCGGCCTGCCATAACATTCAAGTATCAATCTGATGACCCAGTTCCACACCGACAACCTGACTCCTGAGATAGTCTACAAAGACCGCAGAGTGCTCGAGCTTCTTGCGCAGTCTTTCCCCAACATCTCGGCGGCAAGCACAGAGATTATAAATCTTGAGGCTATCCTGAACCTTCCGAAAGGCACAGAGCATTTCGTGGCCGACCTCCATGGAGAATACGAGGCATTCCAGCACATCATGCGCAACGCTTCGGGCAACATCAAGCGAAAAGTGAACGAAGTGTTCGGCACTTCAATCAGAGAATCCGAAATCAAGCAGCTGTGCTCGCTGATTTATTATCCGGAACGCAAACTACAGTTGATAAAAGCATCGGAAAACGACCTTAACGACTTCTATCTTGTCACTCTCCATCAGCTGATAAAAGTGTGCCAGTCGGTTTCATCAAAATACACCCGCTCCAAAGTGAGGAAGGCTCTTCCCAAAGAGTTCGCCTACATCATTGAGGAGCTTCTTCACGAATCACCTTCCGACGACGACAAGCAGGCTTATTTCAACCGAATCATAGAGACCATCATCTCCACAGGCCAGGCCGACTCTTTCATTGTGGCAATGTGCAACGTGATTCAGAAACTGAGCATTGACCAGCTCCACATACTCGGCGACATCTACGACCGCGGACCCGGGGCGCATCTGATCATGGACATGCTGTGCAGATACGCCACATTCGACATCCAGTGGGGCAACCACGACGCCCTTTGGATGGGGGCTGCCGCAGGCAACGACTGCTGCATTGCCAACGTGCTGCGCGTTTCTTTGCGCTATGGCAACATGACCACTCTTGAAGAGGGATATGGCATAAACCTTGTGCCGCTCGCAACATTCGCCATGGAGGCTTATGCCGACGACCCCTGCACCCCGTTTGAATGCAAAATCAATCCGGAGGAGAACGATTTTAGCAACAAAACCCTCCGACTAATGGCAAAAATGCACAAAGCCATTAGTGTGATACAGTTCAAACTTGAGGCTCAGATGATCGACAAGCACCCGGAATGGAACATGTCAGACCGCAAACAGCTTGGGAAAATCAATTATGAAAAGTGCGTGCTGACCATCGACGGGAATGAATATGAAATGTGCGACACACACTTCCCGACCGTCGACCCCAAAGACCCTTACAAGCTGACTCAGGAAGAGGAGGAACTCGTAAACAAGCTCCATCACTCTTTCATGGTCAGCAACCGCTTGCAAAAGCATGTGAGGTGCTTGTTTGCAAATGGATGCCTGTTTGGCGTCTACAATTCCAATCTCCTGTTCCATGCCTCGATGCCTTTGAACTCCGACGGCACCCTGAAAGAAGTGGAAGTGTATGGAAAACGCTACAAAGGTCGCGAGCTATATCTTAAAACAGGCCTGTTTATGCGTGCCGCCTTCAACGACGACACCGAGCCTGCCGAAAAAGAATATGCCACAGACTATTACTGGTATCTCTGGTGCGGCCCGGACTCTCTTCTCTTCGACAAATCAAAGATGGCCACATTTGAGCGATATTTCCTTACCGATAAAACAACCCACACCGAAGACAAGGGATATTATTACAAGCTGCGCAATGACGAGAAGGTTTGCGACATGATTCTTGACGCATTCGGAGTGACAGGCACACACCGCCACATAATCAACGGCCACGTTCCGGTGAAGACCGGCAAAGGGGAGTCGCCGATAAAGGCAAACGGAAAACTGATGGTGATCGACGGCGGCTTTGCAAAGGCTTATCACCACACCACAGGAATCGCGGGATACACACTGGTGTATCATAGCCAGGGATTCCAGCTCGTGCAGCACGAACCATTCTCTTCTACTGAAGATGCCATAATTCATGGCACCGACATCGTGAGCACCACGCAGATTGTGGAGATGAGCAGCCACAGGATGAGAGTGCGCGACACCGACAAAGGAAAAATCCTGCAGGCCCAGATCAACGAACTCACAGAACTTCTCTATGCTTTCCGCCACGGAATAATAAAGGAGCGCAACCGTTCAACATTCGTGCCGTAAGAAATTTACGTTTCCATAATACTTTCTCATGTCGACATTGGTTTCAAAAATCAGGCGACTCACTGCAATGCCCACATTCTCCGTGTTGCTGGCATTGAGTGCGTCGCATTGCCTCAACGACCTTCTGCAATCTGTGATTACAGCAGTCTACCCTATGCTCAAGGCCGACCTGTCACTCAATTTCGCCCAAATCGGGCTCATCACGCTCATCTATCAGCTGGCCGCCTCTATCTTTCAGCCTGTAGTGGGCTATGCATTCGACCGCCGACCGTTCGCATATAGCCTTCCGGCAGGGATGTGCTGCACATCAATCGGCATCATTCTGTTTTCATATTGCAACACGCTTCCGGGAATACTCCTTGCCGTGTTCATGGTGGGGATAGGCTCCGCCACACTCCACCCTGAGGCTTCGCGCATAACCTCACTGGCGGGGAGGGAACGCCGTGGATTCGCTCAATCCGTGTTTCAGGTGGGAGGTAATTTCGGAGGCTCTATAGGGCCGCTGCTTGTAGCCGTCATAGTGTCGCCGCGCGACCGCCACTATGTGATGTGGTTTCTCGTAATAGCCGCGCTTTGCTTCGCGGCCATGCACCCCATATGCAGGTGGTATAAGAACTATCTCCGCGAACTCAAAGCCACAGTGAGCAAAGAGGAGCGGCATGCCTCACTACCATTGTCGAAAGGAATGACTGTGTTCGCCATCTGCATAATCGTGGTGCTAATATTCTCGAAATACATCTACATGGCGAGCCTTTCAAGCTATTACACATTTTATCTCATCGATAAATTCGGAGTGTCGGTTTCCGCCTCGCAGATATTCCTGTTCATCTTTGTGGTGTCTACAGCCGCCGGCACACTCGTAGGAGGCCCTGTCGGCGACCGCTATGGCCGGAAGCTCGTAATCTGGGTGTCAATCTTAGGCACAGCTCCTTTCAGCCTTCTTATGCCGCACGTCGGGCTTGCAATGACAGCGGTGCTCAGTTTCTGCGCAGGGTTCACACTCTCTTCCGCATTCCCGGCCATACTCCTCTACGCACAAGAGCTTCTACCCACAAAATTAGGTATGATTTCCGGACTCTTTTTCGGGTTTGCATTCGGAGTGGGAGGCATTGCATCTGCAATTCTCGGTGATTTTGCCGACATCTACGGCATAGAGGCGGTCTATCGTTTCTGCGCCTACACCCCGCTTCTCGGCATTGTGGCCGTGTTTCTCCCCGACCTAAAGAAACGCTGACAAAAACGATTCACACTCGCCACATAACGAATTCCCCGGTGCCGCATAAAACCGCAGCACCGGGGAATTAGTTATCGATAGCCTTATGTCACTTATAGTCTATTTCATTCCAATCGGGAGGTGTGACTCCGAGCAGATGGCGCACAAAGAAATCGTAGCGCTTATGCTCGCCGAAACTCTCGCCAAGAGTGTGATGCACTCCCGGAAGCACCACGAGTTCAAAGTCCTTGTTAGCCTTAATCAGAGCGTCAGCCACCTGCATGGTCGAGGCCGGGTCGACATTATCGTCAAGCTCTCCAACAACAAGCATCAGCGGGCGAGAAAGAAGATGCGCGTTTTCTACATTTGAAGCCTTGATATAAGACTCGTCGACAGGATAGCCAAGCCACTGCTCGTTCCACCATATCTTATCCATCCTGTTGTCGTGGCATCCACATGCCGAATAAGCGGCCTTATAGAATTCCGGATGATGCAGCACAGCAGTGGCAGACTCCTGCCCGCCGGCCGACGCGCCATATATGCCCACTCTGTCAAGGTCAAGATAAGGGTATTTCTCTCCGGCGGCCTTTATCCAGGCGATATGATCCGGAAGGCCCGCATCCACAAGATTCTTGTAGCACACATTTTCAAACTCCCTGCTTCTGAAAGAAGTGCCCATTCCGTCAACCATCACTACCACGAAGCCAAGTTCTGCAAGCGCACTCATGTTGCGGTTATAGGCTATGAAAGATTTCGGCACATACTGGTCGCCGGGCCCCTGATAGATATACTCCACTACGGGATATTTCTTCGACGGATCAAAATTAGACGGCCTGTAGATCACTCCCCACATAGGGGTCTTTCCATCACGCCCGGGAGCGGTGAAAACCTCCGGGGCCTGCCATCCGGCCTCTTTGAGAGCTGTAATGTCAGCTTCGGCAATCTTCATAACCTCTTTCCCGTCAGAAGCATCGCGAAGCACCGTGACCGGAGCATCCGACACTGTTGAATATGTGTCGGCCAAATACTTGAAATCGGGAGAGAACACAGCTCTGTGAGTGCCGGGAGCAGGTGTCAGGTCTGTCATTCCGGTGCCATCGAAGTTAACAGAATAATATCGTATGAAATAAGGGTCTTCATCCTTGCTCACGCCATTTGCCGAGAAATATATCTTCTCGCCGGGCTCATCAACATGCACAATTTCGCGCACATACCATGGACCTTTGGTGATTTGATGCGAGGGCTTGCCGGTGGCTCGGTCATACATGTAAAGATGATTATAATTATCACGTTCGCTGCTCCAGATTATTCTCTTGCCGTCTTCAAGGATATGGCGGAAAATACGGGAATAGTTCACATATTTGTCATGGCTCTCCTCCACAAGAGGGCGGACCGCACCGTTGGCAACCGACATTTCAAGCACCCGATAGTTCTTGTGCCCTCTCTCGTTATATTCAAACACAACGCCGCTGTTGTCGGCATTCCATTCGGGTCCGTAAAGGTCATATTGCTGAGAGAACAAAGTCGTTTCCGGCACAATAGCCACTCCGCTCTCAACGTCGAAAATGCAAGGCACCTTGAATCTGAGTTCATCGCCCGGCTTTGCATACTCCTGCTTGTGGAGAATCGGCTGGCTGCCGGGAGCGGGCGACGATTCAACATAGCTCACATAACGCTTCTCTGCCGGACGAATCCTGCATGTGGCAATCTTGCTTCCGTCGGGCGACCATCTTATATAAGAGGAATAATAATTGCCTATAGTGCCATTGGTTGTCAACTGCTTCTCCTTGCCGGAAGCCGCATCCTTCACCCACAGGTTATTGTCGCGCACAAAGGCAGTCTTGCTTCCGTCGGGAGAAACTGCAGGCTCGCCGTCTTTCTCCTCGTCAACCACCATCCAATGGGGATAAACCGGAGGAGGAGGCACTGTGCCATTGTTAAACAAAGCGCCCTTATTGTTGTTGACATATGTCCATCTGTCACCATTATAATTGAATCTCAGGGTGTCACATCTTAGAGAAACCATAAGCGACTCAAGCCTGATGTCGGCAGGATTAATCTCTGATGATATTTTTGCCGAAAGAGCTGACGCCAATGCCTCATGGTTAAACAGATTCTTCGATGTGTTCTTATCGGCGTCGACTAAAGTGTATCGACGGGTGCCTCCATCGTCATGCACATACCAGAACTTATGTGTTCCGTCAATCCATCTGGGTGAAGGATTGGCATTTGCCACATAACCGTTATTATATTTCTTTGCCAGTGCATATGCCCGGTTATAATCCTCGAGAGTGCCTTGAGCAAAAGCATTGAATGTGCACGCCAGAGCGGCGGCACAAAGAAAAGATTTGAGAGTTTTCATGATGCTTACACCTTGTTAGCGTTAAGTTTGCGTGTTGCGAAATACTGATTGTAGACAAGTCCACCAACAATGAGGCAAAGGCCGATATAAGTTGTCGGCACGATTGTCTCCCCAAGAATCAGGGAAATAAAGAAAAGAGACAGGAAGGGCGAAAGATAGCACATCTGGTTAATCAGAGCCGGATTGTCGGTTGTGCGGATGGCCATTCCAAAACATATGAACGGCACACCCATCTCAAACGCACCGATATATGCACCCGAAAGGATTGCCTCCATAGAAAGATGCGACAAAGGATTGAACACACACCCTGCAAGAAGGTATATCATCCCAAAAAGGAAGGTAAGGAAAAGAGCCGCGCCTTCATCCACAGCATCCTTCAGGCTGTCATTTATAAGCCAATACACCGACCATAGCAACGCGCTGCCAATCGCAAGCACAATTCCAAGCACCGACACAGAACCCTCTATGCTATTCCCTCCGAGAGATATTACAGCCACACCCGCAAGGGAGACAGCCATTCCGAGATATTTCACAGCCGGAATAGGCTTATGGTTTATGATGGCAAGAAGCACGGCAAGAAGTATGGGCCATGCATAATTAAGCGGCTGCGCCATTTGCGCAGGCAGATAGTCATAGGCGGTGAAAAGCACAAGATAATAAGTCACCGGGGCAACAAGTCCCAGCAGCGCGAATCGTGCCCACAATGCAGGGGTGAGTTTCTTCAATTCATGCCATGAGCGGGTCACTGTCATCCACACAGTGAATACCAGAAGCGCGGCAGCACACGCCACGAACAGCATTTCATAAGTGGTCATCAGGCTCAATGCAACTTTAAAGGCGGCAGCCACCGTCGACCAGCTGAGCACAGCCACTGCTCCAAGAATAACAGGCCTTAACGAAGTTTTCATTTGCATACACATTTAGTTATGTCGAGACTCTGAAGCAAGCCGGTGACAGAATCCATTATATATCCTCCAACTCTCACATCCTTTGCCATAAGAGGATGGTTATGAATCAGGTCTACTGTTTCAGCCACAGCATCGCGAGTGTCGGTGAAACCGTGAAGCCAGCCGTCAAGGTCAATTCCGCAATGACGCATAAGCGAGATATGCTCCTCGTCGATGCCTCGTTTTCTCATCAAATTGAGCATCTCTTCAGCATTCATTCCCTGCACGCCACACCCTGTGTGGCCAATCACCATAATCTCCTCCACACCCAGTTCATACACTGCCACAAGCAGAGAGCGCATAGTAGAGTCGAACGGATTCGTGATAGTGGCCCCGGCGTTCTTGATGATCTTGACATCGCCGTTTTTCAAGCCCAGCGCAGCAGGAAGAAGTTCAATGAGCCGCGTGTCCATACAGGTGACAATAGCGATTTTCTTGTCGGGATATTTAGTTGTTTCATATCGTTTGTAACTCTCCGACTCCACAAACTCACGGTTAAATTTAATAATATCGTCGATCATGATATATTATATGTTGTTAGGTCAATGGTTTTAATCCCCTCGGCTGCTTTTAAGAAAAATCTCGATTTTTCGCCAAAGTTAATCATTTAATCCCGATTCCGCAACTATAGAAAGACATCTGCCTATTTTTCACCGGAAGAGACCGACCCTTGCTCATTTATATTCGGTTCTTTTGCCAGAGGAGACGAGCGGCCTGACAGCGACTTAGACATAATGGTGACGTACCTCCCTAATCATAGGCCGGGATAATTTGGAATATCTGACCTCATTGAAAAACTCGCCATATAGATTACAGTTGCTTATTTCTTAGGCCAACCACCAGTGTGCTCCAATAGATCTATCTCCATAGTGCTTAGGCAGTATGAGCCCATTATCCCGGCACCACCTGATATGTTGGAATAAATTTTGGAGGGTTCCATTAGACCCAATGACAAAAGATTGCCCTTAAAGGCACTTTCATCATAGTCCATCGACAACACGCTCACCATATATTCGTAATATGGTTTTGAGATGGAATAAAGTTTTATTTTCCTGGGGAGTCGTTCTATCATCTGCACCAATGGGGTCTGAAGAATCTCTGTCACTGTCAAGCTATATTGTTTCCCATCGATACCCTCATCTGAGAAGGGATATCCGAAGACACCGTCCGGTTGCCAACCTTGCAGTCCATTGTTCACAACGGACGCCAATACATGAAAGACGTAATCCCCGGTATAATCCACTTGTCCCATTTGGGAGAACTCATAGGGTAATGAATTGTCATCTATGGCCAAGAAGTAATAATTGGGTTCGCCTTTAGTGTCTTGAAACGTGATTTTGTATGTAAATCGGTAATCCGTGTCCCAGTAGATATGGATGGGGCCTTCTACGCCAACCGAGACATCTTGAATGTCTACTTTATGGGGAATCTCATCGTGCGTTATGATTATCTCGCGGTTCGTATTGATCGCTATCTCATACCTCTCGCCACAATGCGGGTAAATCGTAGAAAGATATGATTTTGAGCCTGGGTCATACTTTAATGTTTCCGTCTGTCCATTTGTATCTGATACAGTCATGGCAAGATTTTCTACTGGAGAAAATTCACTGTGCTGTTGAGAAAAGAAAAACGGTCTGGAGACAGACACTCGCAAGAGGGAATCGGGATTGAGAATAGCATTAACAACCAACGTGTTCTCCAATTCGGAATCACGGTATCCTTCGAGATCCCATTCTTGCTCACATGATGTGAGGAGAAATAGGAACGTAGGAATAAGCATTCGTATTAAGAACTTCATACAATACAGTTGAGGTTAGAATTTGATTGTATACGAAACAGAGGGCAAGATGGGCAGGAGGCTCAAGGTTTTGAATTTCCTATAATCCCCATGGTTGTTTCCTGAGGTGTTGACATAACTTTTGACCACTGTGAAAGGATTCATGCGGCAATAAGCATTATACAGTCCAAAGTCCCATTGGTACGAAAATTTCTTTCCCAACCTGCCTGTAAGACTTAAATTCAGATTCAGACGATGAAAAGCCGGGAGTGTGACATTATTGCGATTGCCAAGAAAATCGATGCCATCCTGGCGTTGCCCATTAGGATCAAGAGGACTGACGAATGGCGCATCAGGGAATGCAACATCAGGCGGCGCAATGTTGTACAGAGCTAAAGTTGTTTTGTTGCCGGTCATAAACTCCCATTGTCCGCTAAGCTCGAGTCGTCCGTTGATTTTCCAGTCAAGTCCGACATCTATCTTGTGGCGGTTGTCGAATTTTGCCGGGAATCGCAGGCCGTTATTTATGTCCTTGAATTTTCTCCAGTTCCACATAAGCCCATACGCCAATGTCCACTCAAGTGTTTTATATCTTCCATTCAATTCCATATCGAGTCCATAAGCCCACCCCTTACCATAGGTTAATTTATCATACCAAGGAAGTGAAGAGGTAACACTCGACATATGAGGCTTGAAATCGGCTAAAGAATTCATTTCTTTCCACCATATTTCAGTCTTCAGATTGAAATATGTAGAAAATGGTTTATGATATCCCAAATATAGAATGTCGCATTTCAATGGGGCTGCATGACTTGCGGTCGGAAGCCATGCATCAGAAGGCAGGTAAATGTAGTTGGAAGACACCTGTTGAGCATATTGGAATATCCGCGAGTAGCCCATGCTGAAAGATGAGCTGTGGGGAAGACTTGCCGTAACCTCGCATCTTGGCTCCCAGTCCCAGTGCCGGATACCATCTGCAATATAGCAATTCACCCTTGTCCCGACAATGGCTTGTCCTAAATTGGTGATTGAGAAATTCACTTCGCCAAATCCGGACAGAAGCCAATTATTGGAGAAATTCGGAAGGTCTTGTATTTCTTTGTTATCATTGAGATTCGATTTGGGATTGCCGATTCTGTATGAATAATACGTTTGTTGGAGACCTCCCTGACAAATCAAGTGTGTGAGGATAGGTATTCGAGCTATCTCCTTTGCACCGAATTGAATAACGCATGGATTAAGTTCCGTCTTCGAAACACTTTTGCCAAATTCTTTTTCTACTATCAGATTTTCTTGCACATCTGAAGAGAAGGCTTTAGATACATATGGTTGCACCGACAGTTCGAATCGTGGTGTTTTGAATCTGTAATCAAGCGAAGCACCCCAATTTCCCCATGACATGTTATTCAAATCCCGGTCAAATATTTCTTTGGAGTTGTCGGGATTAAACTTTTCATTGCCCAATTTAAAGTTGTCTTTGCCATAAAAGAGTAGCAGTGACATGTCATTATGGAGATTGTCGGTTACATAGAATTTGATTTGCGCATCTGTGAAATTGTAATTGAAGATATTTTTTGTTCCTTCCGATTTCTTTGTTGCATTCAATATCGCCAATGCCGGAGCCGAGATTGCATCGAGCCATGTTCTTCGAAAGGCCATTGACACCCCGGACTTTCCCTTGGACAAGGGTGTTGAGACATAAGCCTGCCCGCTAATCAACCCGAGCGAGAGGATGCCCTTGGTCTTGAACAACTCGGGCTTCTTTGCCATCACATTGACAACACTCGACGCTCTTCCACCAAATTGAGGAGGGAAAAAGCCTTTGAAGAAATCTACCCGGTCTACAGAGTGTGAACTGAAAGTAGAGAACAATCCACCAAAATGATAGACATTGAGCAAAGGCAATCCATCAAGAAGATAAAGATTCTGGTCAGTTTCGCCACCTCTGACATATAACCCGGCGAACCCCTCCGTCCCAGAGACAACTCCAGAGGTTGTCTGAATAGCCTTGATTAGGTCGCGCTCCCCAAACAGGGTTGGTTGTTTGTTGATTTCCAGGCCGGAGATGGACATTCGACCAATTTTATCTCTACCTATGCCATGTCTACCTGTAACTACCACTTCGTTCAGTTCTTGGGTTTCAGGAATAGTATCAATATTTTGTGATTGTGGATAGGACATCTGTGACACAAAAAGGACACAGCCAATGAGCAATGTCCTTTTCGTGATTATAGTTTGAGTGGTTTTCCACATAGAAAATGATTATCTAATTACGGCATTTTGAGATTCACTGTCATCTCTCCGAAGGAGACTATTCCTTCGATAGTGAAATCGTTGCCAGAATTATTGTCGGTTATGGTGAAGGCACTCCCCTCTTCAGTCATCTTGAGAGGTACCTTCTCATATTCCACATTGGAAATCCCGGGGATGACATCTACGAATCTGAATGTTCCGACCTCCATATACTTTGACTCGAATCTCACATATCCGTAGTTTTCAAGAGGGTCGCCATTGAGCGAGACATGAAGTTTCCACATTCCATCCTTCTTATACTCTCCAGACAGTAGAGATGTGATGTAATCTTCGGGGTCATACTTGTTTTTCGAGCAACTGCTTATACCAGCAACGATGGCTAAGATAACAGCTAAAATACAGAATAGATTTTTGGCTTTCATAATGATTAGCAAAATTGGAATCCTTTTCATTCTGTTAAATACATTAGTTAGGTGTTTATTGATTTATCGCGCAAAAATTACTACTTTTGAGAGAATTGACCAAGTATTCTGAGTATTTTTTCTTTTTTTTTGCTTTTTTCTTTTCTTCTTCACTGTTGACGCATCTTAATTTTTTACAATATCAAAACTTTTTAAAGCATAGAGTATGTAGTCATTGTCCCATCCAGCTTTCTTCCGATGTCCTTTGCTCCCATTGATGACTCTTTTGCGTTCTTGATAATGTTGAGACTGATGCGGTTAAGCAGAGAGATGTTTTGAGCGGTATTATCCTTTTGTTTCCGTGAGGCATCATCTCCAAAAACGGCATCCAAGGTCTAATATAGCTTATTCTCCACACTCCAGTGAATCCTGATGGAATGATTAATATATTGAGCGTCAGTCTCAAGACTCGACAAGTAATATTGAGCCTATTTGTATATTTCATCCTCATCCGTGCCAACGTCGATGACCGCGAGGAGTCTGTCATTGATACGCTGACAGACAAGGTTTTCGGCAAGCTATACGCTGACAAGGGATATATCTAGCAATCGCTTTTCGGGCATCTGTGGGACAACGGGGCACACATCGTGACCGGACTGCGCTCAAACATGAAACAACGTCTAATGCCTCTATACGATATAATAATGCTTCGGGAAAATGGCCCTTCCTTCTGCTTCTCATTTGCTTCAAAATGACAAACAATTATAAATAAAACATTGCAATGTAAACAAAAACACTTAACTTTGCGTCATATCATTAAAATTATATCCTATGTCGCAAGACCTTTTAAATAAACTAAAGTTATTTTTTTCTACTCAACCGATAGAAAAAGCATGGATATTCGGTTCTTTTGCCAGAGGAGACGAGCGGCCTGACAGCGACTTAGACATAATGGCAACCTACCTCTCTAATCATAGGCCGGGATTATTAGAAGAAAGTATATCAGGGAGATGGATGATTCCGGGGTTTAACGGCGGAGGAAGGGGGGCAGGTCGAGCCATGTGACCTTTTTCCAGAACCACTCCAACGGGCCATGTGAATGATGGTTCACCCAGATGCGACAGGCCATGTATTGAACCGCAAATATTGCAATCCCTATCAGAACACTACCCGTTATGCCTACCCTAAGATAAAGCCCCCAATGATAATATAACGCCGAACCAATCATCCCTTGAGTCACATAGTTAGTCATGCTCATGCGGCCATACGGAATCAATCTGCTCAGCACGCGGCTCAGACAACCGGTGCAATAATAAGCATATAGCAATCCGCTCACAAGAATCGCCATGAAACAAAGATTTGCCAAAGATGAAAGTATTATCGACAATGGAGTCAGAACATTTGTATTCTCAATATAATTCCCCACCATATTATTCAGCCCATAGATAGGGAAATAGCACACCAATGCTATTGCCAGAGCCCTACCCCAGCCACCAAGCGACTTGCGCAGGAACCATCCGCGGCGTCCTATAAGCATCCCGGCCATGAACAGTCCGGCTGTCTGGAAAATACGTCCATGATCCCAAGCCCATGCAAGAGAAGCAAGCTGCCCCTCCCATAGATTCACCTTCACAGTCTCAAAGAAACCAGCATTGGTCTGCGCATCGTATGTAGCCGCCCAGAACGAGGCAGTGTCAATATGTGGCATCTCATAAGAAGAATCACACACTGCCCTTATTATCTGATATATGCACGACGGCTGCGCCACACACAGCGCAATGAGGGCAATAAGCCATTTATCGGAAAACTTGCATGTCAGCACCAGCACAAAACCAATCAAGGCATACATCACAAGAATCTCTCCGGTGAAAAAACAGGCGTCAAGCTGCCCTATTATGAAAAGCCACATTAGCCTCCAGCAGAAACGCAAGCGGAAATCATTGCCACGCATTCGCTGATTGTCATGCTGGATAAAGAAACTGAATCCGAACAGCATGGCAAAAATGGCATACGCCTTCCCGCCAAAGGCAAAGAAAAGACCGTCCCAGATTGCCTTGTCGGTAAAATTCAGCCATGCGCCCTGCCCCGAAGTGTCGGGAAAGGAATAGAAATTGAAATGCTCGATTGAATGGAGCAGCACGATAGCCAGCACAGCAAAGCCTCGCAACACATCAGCCACGTCTACTCTCGCATGTTTTTTTACAGTTTCCTTAATCTCACTCATGTCAGGTTATATTTTCAGCAACTCCGGCAAAATCAGCCGCCGGATATTTCTCGGCTCATTTGCCGCCTTATTTCTGCAAAGTTAATTCTTATAGTTCAAATCAGTGTTGTGAATCTTAAAATATTTATCTAATTTTACAAAAAATATAACCCTTCATGAATAATCGACGGATTGTTTTTGTCACCGGAGGCCAGCGCTCAGGGAAAAGCGTGTTTGCAGAAAAAATGGCTCTTACACTCTCGCCGTCTCCATTATATGTGGCAACTGCACAGGTGCACGATGATGAATTCCGAAAGCGCGTGGATGCCCATAAGCAACGCCGAGGCCCGCAATGGACCACTTTTGAATCACCGATAAACGTTGCTGATGTGCCGATGTCGGAAAACGACGTGGCTTTGTTCGACTGTGTTACCCTTTGGGCAACAAACTGCTTTTTCCATTTCAATGAAAATATTGAAGAGGCTCTACAGTTTATGAAAGATCAGGCTGACGCTCTTATCGCAAAAGGGGCATCTATAATCTTTGTCACAAATGAAGTGGGGTTAGGCGGCGTGTCGCCAAATGCCATGCAACGCCGGTTTTCCGACCTGCAAGGCTCCATAAACCAATACGTAGCATCACTTTCAACCGAGGCCCACATGATTGTTTCGGGCATCGACGTAAAAATAAAACCATAATACCGGACATGGAATTTAGCATAAAACCTCTCGACAGAAGCATCTCCTCCGACATTCAAAATAAAATAGACAATCTCACTAAGCCCAAGGGCTCGCTCGGGCGGCTTGAGGAACTCGCCTTGAGAATCTGCCTCATTCAGCACACTTTATCGCCGGAACTGAGAGAGCCACACAACGTGCTTTTCGCAGCAGACCACGGAGTGATTGAAGAGGGAGTTACGGTGTCGCCAAAAGAAGTCACCTGGCAACAGCTAAGCCACTTCTCAAAAGGGGGTGCAGGAATAAATTTCCTTTGCGAGCAACACGGATTCCGCCTTGTGCTCGTTGACGCCGGTGTGGACTACGACATTCCGGCCGGACATGGCATAATCGATAAAAAAGTGGCTCGCTCCACTCGAAACTTCCTTCACGGACCCGCTATGACTGAAGAAGAATTTGACCTCTGCCTGCAAAGAGGAGCTGAAGTCGTGAGCGACATACATGCCTCCACAGGATGCAACATAATAAGTTTTGGCGAGATGGGGAGCGGCAACACATCATCTTCATCGATGTGGATGCACCTCTTCACCGGAATACCGCTTGAACAGTGTATCGGCGCAGGCGCCGGGCTCAACACTGAAGGCATACGCCATAAATTCGATGTTCTTTCGCGTGCAGCTGCCAATTATTCCGGCGACGGATCTGTGAAATCACGTCTTGCTTGGTTCGGAGGCTATGAGATGGCAATGGCTGTGGGGGGAATGCTTCGTGCCGCCGAACTTGGAATGATTATAATTGTAGACGGATTCATCATGACAAGCTGCATACTTGCCGCCTCGCAGCTTTATCCGGAGGTTATGGATTATGCTGTGTTCGGACATCAGGGCGACGAGAGCGGACATAAGCTTATGCTGCAGACAATGGGTGTGAAAGCTCTTCTTCACCTTGACCTCAGACTCGGAGAGGGCTCCGGAGCTGTATGCGCCTACCCGATAATCGAATCGGCAGTGAGAATGATCAACCGAATGGACTCTTTCGGATGCGCCAATGTCACAAAATACTTCTGACAGCATTATCCGCGATGCAGCCGCAGCCGTGACTCTCTTCACGAGGCTCCCGCTGTGGAAATTAGTTAAAGTCAGTCAGGGCAACTACGACCGGGCGGTAGGCTTTCTTCCTCTTGCCGGATGGATCACAGGGGGCACTTGCGCTGTGCTAATATACGCACTGTCGTTCGTATTGCCGCCGCTTGCCGCCGTGGCTATCGCTTTGAGCGGAAGACTGCTGCTCACCGGGGCATTACATGAAGATGGTCTCGCGGATTTCTGCGACGGATTTGGAGGCGGATACACTAAAGAGAGGATACTCGCCATAATGAAAGACTCTCACATAGGCACATACGGAGTGATCGGGCTTATCATATATTTTTTGACAATATCGGCCCTGCTTTCTTCGCTGCCATCCCTCTTTGCCGCTGTGGCAATTCTTGCTTCTGACCCTTTTTCAAAACTTCTCGCCGGGCAACTCACCAACCTTCTCCCATATGCCCGGCCGGAAGGAGCCAAGAACAAGGCATCTTATCAGCGCATGAAGCCGGGGCGATTGATTATAATGACCATAATCGGCATGATTCCGGCCATTCCTCTCTTGAGTGAAAACAGATGGTATGCACTTGCGGCAATCCTCCCGTTGATTGTAATGTGCGGGCTTTGCGTGTATATGCGGCGTAAAATCGGCGGGTACACAGGCGACTGCTGCGGAGCCACATTTATATTGTGTGAAATTTCATCGCTCACAGCGATAACCATTATTCATAGCCAGCTATGATTAATCTTACATTTATACGCCATACGTCTGTAGACGTGCCGCCGGGAGTGTGCTACGGACAGACCGATGTGCCGTTAGCCCCTTCGTTTCCTGAGGAGGCACTCATTGTGAAAGACGGGCTTGCCGGCATTCATTTTGATGAAATATATTGCAGCCCTCTGTCAAGGTGCGTAAGACTCGCTGAATATTGCGGTTTCACAACTCCAAAGTTCGACAAAAGACTTATGGAAATGAATTTCGGCGAATGGGAGATGATGCGATATGACAAGATAACCGACCCGAGGCTTCAGGAATGGTATGCCGACTTCATGAACGTGGCTCCTACAGGAGGAGAGTCATCTATTCAACAACGTCATCGACTTGAGTGCTTTCTGTCTGAACTTAAAGAACGCAATTATACTCCGGGAGCAAAAATCGCAGTCTTCACACACGGCGGCATCATGATTCATGCCATGGCTATGCTTTCGGGCATCACTTACGAAGAGGCTTTCTGCCGACAGCCGGGGTACGGTGCGATACTCCACCTGTCACTCTGATTAAGAAACGTGCGCTTAGTCTCTTTTTGCTTTTGAATGAAGCTTGCTGAGAGTGCTCTATCTTAAATTGGGGCTATTATACAAGAACGAGCAGGAGCAGAAGCCTGGCTACACATACTATCGCGACGGCCATGACTTCTGCCCGATGAAAAACGGTTATCGAGCGCACCATGTCAGCCGTGGTCAACTTGCGATTGTTAGTGCCGATATATGGTTTATAGACCGTCGCTCCAAAATAATCATGAGGCCCCCCAAACCGGCAATTAAGAATCCCGGCCAGTGCTGCCTCAGGCCAGCCGCTATTGGGGCTGGCATGGCAACGCCCATATTTCCTGACAAACTTCATCAACTTCGGCTTTCCTGCCGCTAAAACCATCAGAAATGCCGACACCCTCGCCGGTATCCAATTAGCTATATCGTCAATGTTGGCCGCCATATACCCAAAATCACCATATCGTTCATTCTTATATCCTATCATCGAATCGAGCGTGTTGACCATCTTATAGGCGAGCATCCCCGGCAATCCAAGAACGGCATACCAAAACAAAGGGGCAATAACTCCGTCACTAAGATTTTCCGCCAAGGTCTCCAAAGCTGCCGTGCGAACCTCCCGGGCAGACAACGCCCCCGTGTCTCGACCCACAATCCTGGCAACCTGCCTCCTTCCCGCATCCAAAGACCGGTCGCAAGCCTTGAACACCTCCCTGACTTCCTTTACCAAAGTCTTTCCGGCAAGGCAGAAAAAAATCAATACGCCCTCCACTGCCATCGACACCCACGGGAAAGGCAGTAGGACTGTGAGCAACAAGACAGCAAGGAGATAGACAGTGAGTATAAGCCCGACAGCAGTGAGGCCACCCATCATTCTCCGCACAGGAGCCGCACCTTTGTTGAAACGTCGCTCAAAAAAAGAGATAGCTTTTCCGAATCCTACCACAGGATGCGGCAACCTCTCCGGATCTCCGAAAATCATATCCAATATCCAGCCCAAAATCAACGGAGCCAATGCTATTATAAAATCCATTCTTTCAACGCTTTTATCAACAAATCATTCTCCTCTCTGCCCTGAGCAGCCACCCTGAAGCAACGCGAGTCGAGCCCCTCAAAATTCGAGGCATCGCGTATCAGAATACCCACCCTCTCCACAAGACATTCCTTCAACTCATCAGCGCGTCTTCCCTCCGGGAGCCGGCAAAGGATGAAGTTGCAGTCAGTTTCACATACGTCTATACCTATCTCTCCAAATGCCTCAGCAAGCCGCAACGCCTCTCTATGCAAACCCTCTGAATCTATAGCATAGCTATCCTTGTGCTCAATTAAATACTCTGCGCCTGAAATGGAGATTCCTCCTACTGACCACGGCATCCTGACACCCCTTATTCGCTCCAACAGTTTCTCAGAACCCACGGCATAGCCAATGCGCAGCCCCGGCACGGCAAACTGCTTTGTAAGAGAACTGAGAAGAATTATATTGCCGGCCCCCACGCCTTCTGAGGAGGAAACCACAGGCAAAGAAGTATATAGAGCATAAGCCTGGTCTATCACAAAAAGTTTTTCAGGGTGAAGACATGCCTCCCGAAGAAGAAGATTCTTGTCTATGACTTTTCCGGTCGGATTGTTTGGATTACACACCCACACCGACTCAACATCCGCTGAATCTGTAACTTCACTTATAAATACCACCTGCAGACCGTTAATCCGGCAGGCATCCTGATATTCTCTGAATGTTGGGCTTACAATACCGGCTCGTTTTCCACCCAACACACGGGCGATCAAGTATATCGCCTCCGTAGCGCCATTAGTGACAAGCACTTCTTCCGGCCTTACACCATGCTCCGAGGCTATTAATCGTTCAAGCGAAACAGGCTCAGGCTCCGGATAACTCTTAATGAGATTGCCAAGACTTGAAATATGCTTCATCAATCCTTCATGGCTCACTCCGGCATAAATATTTGAACTGAAATTATATTTAACCTTCCCTTGGTAGCGGTGAAGATCGTCGCCATGCCCTTCAATCATTGCGTCTTAATATTTTATACAACTTTTCAATGTCTATGCAGCTGCGCAACAGGTCGGCCAATGCGTCATACTGCCTTTCCTTATATTCATGCGCGTCGAAATCCGCATCACTTTTGAGATCTGTGTATGGAGACAGCACATAATCGAGCACCGCCTTGTTGTCAAGAACTCCATGTATGTAAGTCCCGAACACTTTCGGAGAAGCCATGCAGCCATCCGGCGTGCCATCAGAAAGTAGGTTGACCGGGACTCCCCCCTCTTCCGGACTGCTTACTCCCATATGAATCTCATAGCCCTCACACACCTCATTCTCTTTAAGAAATTTGAACTTAACCGGCCTTGTCACTTTTTCACCGGAAAGAACAGTATGCACCGGCAGAAGTCCGAGCCCCGGAAGGATTTTTATATCCCCCTCCACCCCATCAGGGTCGGCCACATCAATTCCCATCATCTGATAACCTCCGCAGATGCCTATAATTGTTTTCCCTTTCTTCGCCTCCTCAATTACCCCTTTTGCCAGCCCCGACTTACGCAGCGCTGCAAGATCGGAAAGTGTTGACTTACTTCCCGGGAGTATGATAATATCAGCGTTCTGCAGATCCTCCGTGGTAGATGCATAGTAAAGATTGACTCGGGGATCATGTTCCGGCACATCGAAATCCGTGAAATTCGATATATGGTCTACAAGAACCACCGCTATATTTACCAGACACTCCGATGCAGACTTCCTTTTCAACGAAAGAGCCACTGAATCTTCTTCCTCTATATGAATATCCTTGGCCATAGGCACCACCCCGAGCACCGGCACACCGCAAATCTCCTCCATCATGCGCCTTCCCTCTTCAAAAAGACGCATATCTCCGCGAAACTTATTTATGATTATCCCCTTGATTCGCTTACGGTCGCACTCGTCCTGAAGCATTATCGAGCCATAGGCGCTTGCAAACACTCCGCCCCTGTCAATGTCTGCCACAAGTATCACATCTGCGCCGGCATATCTCGCCATCGACATGTTCACAAGGTCGCTGTCGCGCAGATTTATCTCTGAAACACTCCCGGCGCCCTCCATCACAACAGGATTATAGACAGACGCAAGACGATCGAAAGCCGCATGAACTTCCTTGCGAAGCTCCTCACGTCCCTCCTTACGAAAATACTGATACGCATCCCTGTTGCCGACAGGCTTGCCGTTGAGCACAACTTGCGATGTGTGTGTGCCCGACGGCTTCAAAAGCAGTGGATTCATATCTGTGGAGCAAGGAATCCCGGCGGCCTCTGCCTGCACAGCCTGCGCTCTTCCAATCTCATATCCATCGGGCGTGGCATACGAGTTAAGCGCCATATTCTGCGCCTTGAAGGGAGCGGGATGATAGCCATCCTGCAAGAAAATACGGCATAGCCCAGTTGCAATAAGGCTCTTTCCCACATCGCTTCCGGTGCCGGCAAGCATAACCGGAGCCAGACGCCCACGTCCGCCCCGGCCACAAACGGAATCCGGAATTATATCAATATCTGTATCGTGATTCATGATGAATTAAGGTTGCGTAATTACACACTCCTGGTTTTATTAGACAAAATTACAAATTTTCCACGATATTTCACCGCCACTATTGGCTTGGCATTAAAAATTTGTAAAAACAAGAAATAATTGCTAATTTTGTCTTATGAGATATCTCAGACCTGACATACACAATATATTTAAACTTTTTACATTGCAATTTATCATCATTGTTGCAATTATTTTAGGCGCATTCCAGGCTAACGCCTTTTCCCAAAACTCAATCACAACGCCGCCCAACGCTCTTGAGCAAGATCTCAGCGAATATGGCTGCTCAATACATTCCCTGTCCACCGATTCCCTTTTCCGGCTCGGAACAAATTTTCTGAATAAAAATGTTCAATCGCCCGACAGTGCGCTGATATGCTACATCACTGCCCAAAACCGTCTTGGCAAAGAACGAACTATATTAAAATCCAAATAAAATGAGGCAAAAATTACATCCACCTTAGATTATTTGAGAATAGTCATG
>VSPM01000027.1:9851-39493 GCA_009775365.1 Muribaculaceae bacterium | reverse complement strand
TGTAAAGTCTAACTTTATCCATAAATTTTAAATTTTGGCAAAGTTAGAAACTTCTCAGGCAGGCTTCAAGACGCCATTGCGGACGGTTGTACGTTTAGAAAGCGTGAGGCGATGTTGTTTTGTAATCTTCTGTAGAGTCGTGTCCAATATCTTCAGGAATAGCGCCAATTTGAGAAATAAGTTCTAAAGTGTCAGCTTTGTTCAAAGCAAACACAATTTCTTGCAGCCTGTCAGAAGCAGCTATAAAAGTAAGACTCTTACAGCTGTATATAACACGTTTTGATTCTTCAAAAGTCATTTGAAAAGGAATTTTAGAGAGGAAAGTTATAAAAAATCTGTGAATTAGCCACTAAGAACAGGTTGCTATTTCAAGTAGTGTGTTGTTCCTTTTAGTTCGCTTGACGTGTGGTTGTGTGAGAGGTTGGTAAACGCAAAAGTAGGAGATAAACACCTACAATTAGTGTTTACCTCCTGCTCTATTATGTTAAGGAACGCGCTCTTAACGTTTTGGATTCTGCTTGTTTTTGGTTTTTTTATACAAAGCGCCGATATAGGAATGAATATACTATGAAACCAAGGAAAAGAGAAATGCCGGTGAACATCTTTGCGGAGCGCGTGTGTTCCTTGACGGATTTGTTATCGTCGGCCTTGGCGGATTTCCTGGCCGCAAGTGCATGATAGATTGCCAGTGCACCGGTGGGAGGGAAGCAAAAGACTGTGACCAATATCGCCGGTATAAGCAGGGCGTTGGGAGGGGTGTTGACTGTTTCGTTGTCAGCAATCTCCTCCGGCGAGGGAAGACGCTCCTGAGAGTCGTTCAGATAGCGGTCGAAGCGGGATGGCGTATTCGGGTTTTCAGTTCCGGCCTCTGAATCCGGCTTCTCTTTGACCGGCGCTTCTTCCCAAGATGGGTGCATAAGATTGCTTATGCGAATTCTGAACATTCGGCATATGTCGGCCACATCTTCCGCCTTTTCCCAATCTTGCATCCCTTTGCACCACACGTATGTGGACGGGCGCACCCCTGCATCGGAAAGCTCATCGAGATTGAACGGCCCGCGCTGCACGTCGTTGATAATAGCGTAATATTTCATCAGGGAAATATTAAAGGCTTAAAAAAAAGAGAGTGCGCTATAACCATTTTTCAGGATCACGCCTGATGCGACAAGGCCGATGCCTGCAAGGACAAATGCGATGATGGTCATTATTTTTGCAGTGTTGTTGGCCTGCTCTGCTTCAGTATCAAACCCTCCCATATAAAGGCCGTTGGCCTTGTTGGCTTGAACGATTCCTATAATACCGAAAATCACACCTATGCAAGAGCAAAAGAAACTGATGATTGTGGCAATGATTGCCCATGTCATCCAGTTGGTGCGCATCGGCATGGGATTATTGTTGCGGTAAGGGTTCTGACTGAAATTCTGTTGTTGACCATACTGCGGGTTCTGCCCGAAATTTGGTTGCTGGCCGCATTGCGGATTTTGTCCGAAATTTGGGTATTGGCTATGTGTGTTATAACCGTTGTCGCTGCCTGAATTATTTGCACGGTTATAAATACGGTCCATGATTTCACTGCGTGTCTGAGCCGGAGCCCAGTCGCTCATCCCTTCGCGCCAGATAGGCGTTTGTGGCGTGACTCCTTTGTCGATGAGTTCGGAAATGGACACAGGGCCGACGCGATTGTCGCCAAACATTGCAAACCATACAGGCTCGTCATGTGGGGGAACGTTTCCGGAATTACCGTTGCCGGGATTATAATTGGGGTCGATAGGGTCAATGTCTATAACGACAACGCCTTCGAGTTCCGGCAGTTGGGAAGCCTTCACCCAGTCGTTGAGCCCAACTCTCCACACAAGCGAATCGCCTGTGAGTTTCTTATATCTGAGATCTTCAATGGAGAATGGCCCCTCTTGACGGCCATTGACGGCCAGATAATATTCTTTTTGCATTTATAGAAAAAGTTTTGTCTTTTAAAGTTTTGTCTTTTTATGTTGACAATAAGTAATGATGACAAAATTAACAAAAAAAGCGTTAGGACGCAAAAATCTTTAAAATATTTTGGATGTAACAGAAATATTGCTTAATTTTGCATCGCAAACGCGGTAATAGCTCAGTTGGTAGAGCATCAGCTTCCCAAGCTGAGGGTCACGAGTTCGAGCCTCGCTTACCGCTCCAATAATAAAAAAATTTTTTTCATAGGCATAGAAGCTACTCTGAGAAGAGTGGCTTCTATTGCATTGCGGGGTAATGAGCGCGTTTCGGCTTGAGCCCGTGTTTCTTAAATTTCGAGACTGTAGTGGCGGTGTTTTTTAAGGAAAGCGCCATAATCTATTTTAGGGTTAGTTTTGTTTTACATAATATAAAATGTCGGCCATGTTTTTTATCTGGCCGGCATTCAGATGCCTTGCAGGCGTTAAGATTTAATCTCCACACCGCTATGAGAAAACACATCTCCAATATTGCTATAGGGATTGCTATGATAACCGCCGTTGCCGACGGTCACGGGCAATTGTCGAGTCCAGCTCTTCTCGGAGATTCCATACCTGAGAAATGGCAGATGACGCAGCAATGTTTCCAGACACTGCCTACCGATGATTCCTGGTGGAAAATGTTTGATGACCCCGTTCTTGATAATCTTATTTCGCAGGCAGTAGCCAATAATTACAATGTGGCGGCTGCATTGAAGCGTATAGATATGTCCCGAAAAAGTGTGCAGGAAGCCCGTGCGGGATATTTCCCTACACTCACTGTGTCGGGAGGCTGGTCGAGAGCGCAGCAAAGCGGCGCGGTGGAAAGCCCGGCTGTGCCTTCGTCTGCTGCTTCTTATTTTTCGCTTGGCGCAGATATGAACTGGGAGATAGATGTGTTCGGACGTGTGCGCGAAGGCGTGAAGGCTAAGAATGCCTCCTACAACGTTTCGCGTGCCGACTATGACGCTGTGATTGTCAGTCTTTGCGCAGAAGTTGCTTCCGAATACATGCAGTTGCGAATGTGTCAGGAGGAGTTGAGAGTGGCAAAGGCGCATATAGCATCGCAAGAGCATGTGGTGAAGATCACTGAGGCGAGATTTGAGGCGCAGCTGGCCGACATGCTCGATGTGTCGCAGGCGCGGACTGTGCTGTTTAGCACAGAATCTTCAGTGCCTCAATTGGAATCGCAAATTCGTGTGCTGGTCAATTCGATATCGGTGCTGGTTGGCCGATATCCTGGAGAATTGAACGAGCTTCTTGAATCCGACGGCCGTATGCCCGAATATCGCCAAATGGTTTCAGCAGGCGTGCCCTCCGATCTGTTGCGTCGCCGTCCCGACATTGTAGAAGCAGAGTTGCAGCTTGCAGTGTATGCCGCGAATATAGGCATTTCAAAAAAGGATTTCCTTCCTACGCTTTCTCTCAGCGGCAGCATAGGAACATCGTCACATTCAGCCGACGGGCTTTTCGGGAGCCACAGTCTCTCTTATTCTGTGGGGCCGCAATTGTCGTGGACAGTGTTTGACGGGCTTGCCCGCAATTATCGCACGGCGGAGGCACGCTTACAGATGGAAGCGGCCATTGACCAATACAATCTCGCGGTGATGAACGCAGTTGGAGAAGTCGACAATGCCATGAGCGAGTATGTGGCGGCGCTTGAGGCCATCGACCTCCAGAGAAGGGCAGTGGAGCAAAGTGAAAAAAGCACCAATCTTGCTTTTGACCTTTATCGCACGGGGCTGACGGCTTTCTCTAATGTTGTAGACGGGCAGATGAGCTGGCTCTCTAATCAGAACACACTTGTGACTCTGCAGGGGCAGGCTCTCGTGAAACTTGTGGAAATATATAAGGCGCTGGGTGGCGGATGGAGTCCCGACAATTCCGGCAAAAGATAGTATATAATCTTTTCAAATATTGATTGCTATGAAAACATATATCCGACTGCTGCTTATTACGGCAATGCTTGTGCTTGTGGTGTCGTGCCATAAGAAAGAGCGAAACAAGAGTGAGGAGATTCCGCAGATAGAAGTGGCGGAGGCGATGACAGATTCCGTTGTGCTTCACAAGACCTATCCGGGTTATCTTTCGGCCGACAATAGCGCCGAGGTTGTGGGAAAGGTCAACGGGCAGATACTGACACAGAATTACCGTGCGGGCGCTTATGTGAACCGGGGGGATGTGCTTTTCACAATCGACCCCACTCTGTATAGGGATGCAGTAGAAAGGGGAAGGGCATCCCTGGCTTCGGCAATAAGCAGCCGCGACTATGCAAAAGACCATTACGAGGCGGTGAAAAAGGCTTTGGAGGCAGAGGCTGTGTCAAAAATGGAGGTGCTGTCGGCTCAAAGCGCTTACGAGCAGGCCGAGGCCAATATTCGCGATTGCAAGGCGGCACTACACACTGCAGAGACAAACCTCGGATATTGCACAGTGGTGGCTCCTTTGTCGGGCTATATAACAGATTCCTATGTGAGTGCCGGCAATTATATAAGCGGCGCGGCGGAGCCGGTGAAACTGGCGAAAATATATGACAATTCTTTTTTTAATGCTGTTTTTGAAATAGAAGATGCCCAATATGAAAAGATGGTGGGGCGCACTTCAGGGATGGCGTCGCCATTATACAGGGCCATACCTCTTCAGTTTCGTGAAAAAATGGGTCATGACTATACGGCAGATTTGACATATCAGGCCCCTGCTGTGGATAAGTCGACAGGCACTGTCATGCTGAAAGGGAAAGTTAAGAATATAGACAATGAGCTGAAAGACGGCATGTATGTCACGGTGTCGCTCCCTTACGGCAAGATGCCGAAGGCGATTCTGGTGAAAGACGCCTCGATTGGAACCGACCAGCTGGGCAACTATCTTTATCTGGTGAATGACTCTAACAAGGTGGTTTATGCTCCGATTGAGGTAGGCGAGATTTTCAGGGACTCGCTTCGGGTGGTGACCAAAGGGGTAAAGGCCGGCGACCGCTATGTCACGAAGGCTCTGCTTACTGTCAGGGCCGGGGAGACGGTTAAACCGGTGACCGCCGGCGATTGATCTGAATCAGTCGGCAACGTATGTTTAAAGTCTTAAAATTTGTTCGGCCATGTTCTCAAAATTTTTCATAGACCGCCCCATATTTGCAACCGTGCTTGCGTTGCTACTTGTGTTTGCAGGTATTCTTACGTTTCGCACTCTCCCGGTGGCGCAGTATCCAGACATAACGCCTCCCACTGTGATGGTGTCGGCAGTGTATCCCGGAGCCAATGCAGAGACAGTGGCGAGAGCCATAGGCGTGCCGGTGGAGCAACAGGTTAACGGAGTGGAGGGAATGCTCTACATGAGTTCGACATGTGGCTCAGACGGAAGTTACAGCCTTACTATCACGTTTGAAAACGGCACTGATATAAATGAGGCGGCCGTGGAGGTGCAGAACAGGGTGCAGCAGGCTTCATCGCAACTGCCGACGGCTGTGACAGAGCAGGGTCTTGAAGTGAATCAGCGAAGCAGCAACAATGTGTTGTTTGTGGCTTTGGAGTCGGATAATCCTGAGCGTTATGATGCCTTGTATCTTACTAACTATGCGCAACTGCATCTCACCGATCCCCTTTCGAGAGTGGAAGGTGTTGGCGGCGTGGGTGCTTTCGGTGCCGGCGAATACAGTATGCGAGTATGGCTCGACCCGCTGGCAATGCGCATGAGGGGGCTTACTCCTGCAGATGTGTCTGCCGCAATACGGTCTCAGAACATGGAGGTGTCGGCCGGTTCTGTGGGAGGGCAGGGCGACGGCACTGAGTCGCAGTTTGAATTTACACTCACCAGCCGAGGGCAATTGTCGAGCCCGGAGGAATTCGGGAATATAATTCTCAGAAGCGACGGAGGCGGAATGCTTCGTCTCAAGGATGTGGCAAGAGTTGAACTCGGGAGCTCCAGCTATGATGCTGTGTCGAAGGTAAACGGAAAGTCAACTGCCCTGATAGGCATAGAGCAGCGTCCGGGAGCAAACGCCTTGGATGTGGCAAAGAATGCTATTGCAGAATTAGACCGGCTTTCTGAATATTTTCCCGACGGCGTGCATTATACGGTTGTGCTTAACGCCACAGATTATGTGCGTGAATCGATCGATGACGTGGTCTCGACGTTTGTTATCACTTCATTGATAGTGATGGTGGTGATTCTTCTTTTCCTTCAGAACTGGAGAGCGGTCATTATCCCGATGCTCACAATTCCGGTGTCGCTGATTGCGACATTTGCCGTAATGAAATTGCTGGGCTTCTCGCTTAATACCCTTACATTGTTTGGTCTTGTGCTTGCCATAGCCATTGTGGTTGACGATGCCATCGTTGTGGTGGAAGATTGTTCGCGTATAGTCGACAAGGGGATTATGACTCGCAGGGAGGCAGCCGAGAAGGCCATGCGGGAATTGCAGGGCCCGGTGGTTGGAGAGGTGCTTGTGCTTCTGTCGGTGTTCATCCCCACGGCGTTTGTGAGTGGAATCACCGGCGAACTTTACAAACAGTTTGCATTGACCATAGCGGTTTCTACAGCGTTTTCAGGATTAAATGCCTTGACGCTTACGCCGGCTCTTTGCGCACTGTTCCTGACTCCAAGAAAAGAGACCAAGTTTTTCTTATACAAATGGTTTAATAAAGGATGGGCCAAGACAGAGCATGGCTATGACCGAGTTGTCACCAGAATGCTTGGCAAGCCGGTGATTTCGATGGCTATATTTCTCGTGCTTGTAGCCATTGCGTTCTGGGGATTCCTCAAATGGCCTACCAGTTATATTCCCGAGGAGGACATGGGTTATTTCATGACCTCTGTTCAGCTCCCCACAGGAGCATCTCTTGAAAGGACTGAGAAAGTGGTGGATCGTCTGAGCGAGGAGATAGGGAAGATTCCCTATGTGAAAGATGTGATGACCATATCGGGATTCTCAATGATGGGTGGCGGAGTCGCCTCGAATATGGGATCGATAAATGTTGTGCTCAAGCCATGGAAAGAGAGAGGGAAAGCCGGAAGCGTAGACAAGGTTATCGAAATGGTGAATGAGATTTCGTCCCGACAGCAGGAGGGCATCGTATTTTCAATCAATCCTCCGGCCATTCCCGGCTTGGGAGAGTCTTCCGGTTTGCAGATGCAGCTTCTTGATGTGAATAGCCTCGGTGCGGCAGAGCTGGCAAAGGCTCTTCAGGAGGTTCAGCGAAAAGCCGAGGGAGATTCCCGGATAAAGCAGGTTACGTCGCTCTATCAGGGCACTGTGCCGCAGTATTCTGTAGATATTGACCGCAACAGAGTGGAGATGCAAGGTATTAATCTGGAGGATGTCTACGGTGTGCTGAGTTCTTATATGGGTGGAAGTTATGTGAATGACTTTGTAGAATTTGGTCGCACATATCAGGTCACATTGGAGGGAGACGGTGTTTCGCGTGACAATGTGGAAGACATAATGAAACTGTCGGTAAGAAATTCGGAAGGGGAGATGGTGCCGTTCAGCACTTTCTCCACTGTGAAAATGGTGATGGGAGAACCGAGTGTGTCGCGTTATAATATGTACACCTCCGCTTCCCTGACAGCCACGCCGGCAAAAGGAGTAAGCTCTTCTACCGGCATCAAGGCTATGGAGGAGATTGTAAAGGAGGCTTTAGGCAAGAATTATTCTTATGCGTGGAGCGGAATAGCATATCAGGAAACTCAGTCGGGCACAACTATTAGTTTCGTGTTTATATTTGCTATTGTAATGACCATTTTTGTGCTTGCTGCGCAATATGAAAGTTGGACCGACCCTATTGCCGTGATTTTGAGTATGCCGATAGCAATTCTTGGAACCATCCTGGGGTGTGTTATAATGGGACAAAGCATTAGCATCTATACGCAGATAGGATTGATATTGCTGTTGGGAATGTCGGCAAAGAATGCCATTCTGATAGTAGAGTATGCAATGGACTTCCGAAAGTCGGGTGTAGGCATACGTCAGGCTGCGCACGATGCCGGGGTGATAAGGTTCCGCCCGATCATGATGACCGCTCTTGCATTCGTTTTCGGTGTGATGCCAATGATGTTTGCGAGCGGCGCCGGCGCCAACAGCCGCATAGAACTGGGCACGGCGGTAGTGTTCGGCATGGCAATGAACGGTTTTATCGGCACATTGTTTGTCCCTAACTTCTGGGAGGTAATGCAGCGATTCAACGAAAAATACCTTTCGGGCCTCTTCAAAGACCCGAAACCATCCTCTTCATCCGGCGCAGGCCAAACTCCGTCATCCTTGCCGGAAAACCAGTCTTCCGGCAATTCTTCAATATAATTCAAAATGATAGACATTGTTGGTTTGAGTTAAAGATGTTTTACAAAATACTGCATTAAAGGCTGAGGCGGCGAACATGTATTTAGGTGTTTCGTCGCCTCAGTCTTTTATGGGAAGTCATATTGAGATTAATTAACTAAAATAATGGTTGCAATGTTTGTAGAGGTAATTATAATTTTGTAAATTTGTGAAAAACTAATGATTATGAAGCGATTTGTGAAGGGTGTGCTGAATATGACGGTTAGCAGGGCATTTTGTGCGGCAATGTTTGTGTGTGTGGCCGGGAGTATTGTAGTGGTGGACGCGGCGGAATATTCGGCGCAGGTTATCAAAGTGTATGACGAAGATGAGGTGGCGGCTTTAGAGGATGCCGGTGCACAGATTTTGCGTCGTAGAGGCGACATCCTTCTTTGTTATATCCCGAAAGAAGATAACGGTGGGGTAGTTATCCCGAACTCATTCAAACAAGGCCCGGAGGAGTTGAAGTCGCAGTTCAAGTTGAAAGCCCGAAATAAAGATGTGGCGAAAGAAGATACGTTCAGAGGCTTCAATGTGCCTACTCTTGATGTGGCATCTACCTATTATGAAGCGTCAAAGATAATTACGGGGGAAGCTTTCGGGTCGCTTTATACGGGGAAGGGGATTGTGGCAGGGTTTTGTGACGTAGGGTTCGACCCCTTGCATCCGACTTTTCTTGATAAAAATGGAGTGTCGCGTGTGAAACGTATCACGCAATACATTGAAAATAAAGGACTGCGTATTGTGGTTGAGGGAGATGAGGCATATGAAGAATGGGGAACTGATGACTCTGATAATTATCATGCCACACATGTAGGTGGAATTATGGCCGGCAATGGCGCCGGTTCTCCTTATGTTGGCATTGCCAGGGATGCTGACATTGTAGTTTCGACATCCACGCTTACTGACGTGGGATTGCTGGCAGGAGTGGAGGATATAATTGATTATGCCAAAGAGGTTGGGAAGCCATGTGTGATAAACCTGTCGATGGGTAACTATATAGGGGCTCATGACGGAACCTCTTTGTTTTCGCAATATCTTGACATGTGTGCTGAGGATGCAATAATTGTGTTGTCGTCAGGTAATGAGGGGAATCGAACAAACACTCTTGCGTATAAATTCACCGAAGAGAAGCCTTCAGTAGGGTTCCGCCTTGGAAATAGGGCGTGGGATCAGAAAAATATGTATGGCATAACCGATATATGGAGCTCTGATTCCCGGCCATTTTCAATTCAAGTGAGTTTATTCGATGATGAAACCAAGAAGGTGGTCTATTCGTATGAACCGGTAGAGTTCAAGCCGGGCTATGAAGCCACTTCTGTGAGATATGAATGGAATCCGGATGAGCCCGAGATTGAAGGGAACGCTCTCAATGGTTATCTTACGGCTGTTGGCGCGTTAAACCGGGAGAATGGCCGTTATGAAGTGGCATTGATGTATGAATATGAATCAACTGCCCTGATTGGATCCGGATGGGCTCGCGACATGGTGTCGGTGACGGTCACAGGAGAGCCCGGCAGCGATGTGGAAATTTATGCAGACGGCAGTTACACCCGATTAATGACACTTCCCGGCTCTCCTTCTCCTAATGCAGACCGCTCGATCAGTGATCTTGTGTGTGGAGAAAGGGTGGTGAGTGTGGGAATGTATGGCAATCGTTCTTCAATACCTGTGTCGGTGATAGATGAATCCACAGGCGAGTATGTCATCGTGGAGGAGCCTACACAGTTTAAGGAGGGAGCTACGGTGAATTATAGCAGTTATGGCACGCTCCGCGATGGAAGAGTGCTTCCGCTTACAGTTGCTCCCGGAGGGCCGTTGGTGTCGGCTGTGAGTCGCTACTATTTAGACCGACATTCAGATGACAGTTATCTGAAACTGGATGCTCCATGGAAAAGTCAGCCGGGCACTTCGATGTCGTCGCCTTATGTGGCGGGATATATAGCAACCTGGCTTGAGGCATTGCCCGGCCTGACTGTGCATGATGTGCAGGCGTTAATAGCGTCAACAAACCATCTTGCTGATATTGCCGAACCTGACGATCCTCATAATGCCAACGGCTATTTTGACCCGTTGGCGGCCCTGCGCAAGGCATTGAAAGATAGTGGAGTCAATCAGATTGAGCGTCCTGACTTATTGCTCAGGCCGGACGACCCGGTGTCAGTTTACTCTCTTTCCGGGTTGAAAGTTTATGAGGGCAGATATGACGGCACTTGTAATCTTGTTTCAGGCATTTATATTCTTGACACCCCCTTTGGTAAATCCAAAATGAAAATCGTTGATTAATAAGGGTTAGAATCCGATTTAAATGTCTTTTGTATTATCATATAAAGAATATGGAGACGATGGATGAAAGTAGCAAGGCTTATAAGAGTGGCGAATTCGAAGATTTGTTTGATGCTTCGGAGAGGATTGTAATGGAGCCGGCTGAAGCTTTGGCTTATAGTGATTCTTATCTTAGAATGAAGACTTTCCGTCATAATTTAGATCTTGTGAGAGACTAATCTCTTCAGGCTGGCAGGGCAGAGGGGCTTCAGGCCGGCAAGTTGGCGGTTGCTAAAAAGATGTTGGAACTTAAAACTGATATAGATATGGTTTGTAAAGTTACCGGCCTTTCTATTGACGAAATCAATGCTTTGAAATAATTATTGCCTACAACTTCCGGCACCCGACATATACAAAATCAGCAGGAATTTTCATTATAATCCCTGCTGATTTTTATTGCTCTTTGTTGACTATTCTATTGATATGAAGTCTTATTTTTCGATTGCAGAGAGGGTGGAGAGGATTGTCTCACCGATACCGATTGTGTAGCCGGTTGAAACCCATACGATACGGTTGAATGTGTCGGCTATCACAAAGATTGGGTCTGTGGCATTTTTGAGGTGGAGGGATTCCAAAATTTCATTTCTTGACACTCCATTATTGTCTATTCCAAACACCACATTCTTGGGAAGACCCGGGAATGCCTCTGCGTTAAAGCGTGAAGCCTTGTCGCTGTTGTCAAACAGAAGCATAATCTTATGGCCGGTGTTATCGAGCCTTTCTGCTACGACCGACAAATCGTTGAGGGCGTGTGTTGAAGGCTCATGATTCGGGGAGATTATGCCAAGGATATAGTATCCCCTTCCTGTAGTGGAAAGAAGGCTCTTGTCGGCGCCGGATGCAAGGTCATGATAAATGTTTTCAGCATTTACCGACCCTATCACCGAAACAGAGCTTTTATCCTGACGTATGTCGAGAGGAAGCGAGACATTTTCTCCCGGAGTGATTGTGAATATATTGCTGTGTGCCAACACTCCACCATTGGCAAGACGTTGGCCGGATGTGAGTATGTATTGACCTGACTCAAGTTCTACGGGTGAAGAGAATAGGGAAGATAAAGTGCCTTCTTCATCAAATTCAAGAAGCCTTGGTTTCCCGTTGATTATTCGAGACAAGGAGAACTGTGAATAATATTTAGGGTCAGTTATATACCCTTCCGGATTGAAAGTTAGAGTCAAAGTGCCTTTTGTCTGGGAGGCTTCGCAGGAAGCAGTCTTGTCATTGTTTTCATATTTTGAGAAGTCTGCGTTAATCCATTTTTGGTTGGCGTCTGCATATTGTGTGGCGCCGGTCACAGGGTCGATTCTGGCAGGTATATTCAAGCTGCGAGCCAAAGCCACAAAAAATATGTTTCTGGAGACAGGGTCAGCTTTCTTTTCTTTCAAGACAGCCCCGGGGCTCATTCGTAGATTCTGCGGATTCTCGTTGCCGGCAGGAGTTACATAAGAGGCTACCCATTCCACCAGTTTTTCAGGATTAGATTTGAATCCGGTAAGTTCTTTATCAGAAAAACCTTTTTGACGATATGTCAGAATCGAGCGCCACGGAGTGAGAAACTCATTTTCTATCCTCGGATTCAGTACATACTTATTGTGGAAGTCATCACCTTTTCCGGAATCGGTGTATTTCACATGGTCTGCAATCACTTCTTCAGGGATGTCTCGACGGTCTTTTTCCGACACATTCATCAAAAGTGCGATTGCGGTTTCTCTTTTATCTGACGGCAGAGATTCCAGGCATCTGATTATTTTGGCATGATTGCCGCGCGATTCCACAAGAATCTTTGTGAGGTAGTCTTTATCAACACCTAACTTCACGGCGTATTCAGCTGCTTGCGCCGGAGTAGCGAATGTGGCGGTGTAGGCATTTCGGATAGAATCTTCCTGAGCCATGCGCATATCATTGATTGCGCGTTGCTTCTCGGTCACAGCAGGCAAAGGCGCGCCGGCCGGCGGAGGAATCAGATCGAAATCAAAACTTCCTTGAAAAGAAGCATCTTTGTCAAGCACTATTTTTAAGACATCGTGATTTGATGTAGAGTTTGAGAAATCTTTTGGATTCCCTTTGGCAAAGCCAAAACGCTTTCCATCTGTGGCCCACACCACAATGTCGCCTAATCCTGCGGTGAGGGATGCCTTGCCGTAATTGTCGGATTTTTTTGTTACGGCAGGATAAAACTCCGCGTAATTATATATGCAGAAATTAACGTCGGCATCAGTAGCAGGTTTCCCGTCGGAGTAAACCACTTCCACAGGGAGGGTGGCAACCGGCGCATAGTTTGAAGTGACGTTTATGCGGGTTGTGAGAGGCTGCTTCAGCAACACTTCTTCCGGGCCTTGATAGTCGCCGGCCACATTGGTGCTCATGAGCAGGCCGCGTGACGCGGGGTCGTTAAACCAGGCAAGGTCGAGCACAGGTTCCGGCTCGCAAGCTCCCAAGAAATGCCATTCGCCGTCGGCCCATGCCTCCACCCAGGCGTGGTTGTCGTCAGTGTGTGCCCAGCGCGGAGTGTAAATCTGGCGGGCCGGAATTCCCACAGACCTGAGAGCCGCCACTGTGAATGTGGATTCTTCTCCGCATCGGCCTATAGCCTGGCTCACTGACGACATTGGTGAGGATGTGCGTGCGTCAGAAGGCTTGTAAGTTACGTGTTCATGACACCAATGGTTCACCTCAAGAATCGCATCCTTCATTGAAAGGTTTTTAACGCGGTCTTTAAGCGCGTCATAAAATGCGAGACGTGAATAGTCGAGATTCTCATTGTTTACGCGCACAGGGAGCACAAAATGCAAGAATTCTCTTTCAGGCACCGATTCTCCCCACGGCATCTCTTTTCTTGCCAGAAGAGACGCTTCTATATTGTCGATGTAGAACTCTTCCGGATAGTCAGCCTTGTCAGGAAGAGACATGGCTGAATATAGAAAATCGAGAGCTTCCTCACGATCTATTGGATATGCTGTAATGGCTGATAGGAGAAGGGCAGCCGGCAAAAGGATTTTCATTTGATTTAGAATAAAGTTACTGCTTGTCGTTAATAGCCGCGATAAGCGCCGCGACAACATCGGGAGAGGTGGAGAGGGGGGCGTATTCATCAGACCCCGGAGCGCCCATAGGCACCAGCGGACGCCTGAAAAGCATTCGGCTTGCAATAGGCTTGCGGGCAGTGGAATGGATAGAGTCTACTTCTGTGGCGTTGATAATGTCGCGTGCATTGGCAGGGTTCACGCCTGAGCCTGCCATTATGGAAATTCTTCCGGAGGCTACTCTCGAGAGGCGCTGAAGCGCCGGGAGACCTTTCACGGCAGTAGGCGCCATTCCGGATGTCAGCAGGCAATCACATCCGAGGAGTATTATGTCGTTAAGGCTTTTGTCTGCATCGCGAGAAACATCAAATGCCCTGTGGAAAGTGATATTTAGACTCTCTCTTCCCAATGATCGGGCTTCATCCCGCGCAGCCTTTATCAGGCGTTCGCATGCGTTCATGTCGATGTCTCCATCAGGAGTTAGCACGCCTATCACAATGCCTGTGGCTCCGGCTGATATCGCGGTCTTGATGTCATCTTCCATAAGCGATAATTCTTCAGTGGAATAAAGGAAATCGCCGGGACGAGGTCTGATAAGAACATTGATATTTGGAATCCCTGTAGCCACGGCAGCCTTTATTAAGCCGATAGATGGTGTCAGTCCACCTTCGGAAAGTCCTGAACAGAGTTCAATGCGCTGTGCGCCTCCCTTTTTTGCCGCGAGCACACTGGCAAGGTCTCCGCAGCATATCTCAAGTTGCATAATTTTAAAAGATAAAAGTGGTGATGAGTGCTTTATTTATGTCTCAGTGTCGGTGGTGAGCCGATTATCTATAAGGAGCACTCAATAATGTAGTCAATTCCGGTGGGTATTGAATCAAATTGCAAAAGCGTGTGTTCTCCCTGTCGCGAAAAACTCACGGGCTTTTTCGACCTGTATTCAAAAGCCTTCTTTATTTTAAGGTTGCCCGGAAGAATGATTGCAGATGTTTCCGGAGTCATGACGTGCACAAACAGTCGATTCCCTTTCCGAGTGGTTGTCCCCCAGCTTTGTGCGGGGAATGGCCCTGCTTCAGTGCCATATATTGTTTCTCCGTTTTCGCGCATCCATTCGCCCATTTCCTTGAGGCGGGAGAGAGCGGTTGCTGGCAGATCTCCGCTTGGTTGCGTGCCGATATTGAGAAGAAGGTTAGCTCCCATTCCGGCCGCTTTTACCAGATATCGTATCAGCGTGGTGGCATCCTTGTAGTTTTGGTCGTTTATTTTATATCCCCACATTCCATTCATTGTGTTGCAGGTTTCCAAGGGAAGGCGGCTTACTGCCTGTCCTGATAATCCCGCGGTGTTTTCTCCGGGAAGGTCGCGCTCGAAAATCTGGATGTCTTCACCGGGGAAGGGGGGCTGATGATGGTTGTTTGCCACCATACATCCCGGCTGTAGCTTATGAATCATTTCGTATTGTTCGGGCAGATGCCAGTCGAAAGGTGTAGCGTCTTCATCGTGGTCCCACCAGCCGTCGAACCATATGGCTCGAATCGGGCCATAGTTTGTGAGCAGTTCAGTGAGCTGCCTGTTCATGAATCCGTAATAAGAATCCCAGTCGGGTTTAAGGTCACGCCCTGTGTCGTGGCCGGTGCGGCCGAGAGGGTAATCGGGGCGCACCCAGTCGAGATGAGAATAATACAGATGCAGAGCAATTCCTTGCTTTTGACATTCTTCCGACAGTTCTTTGAGAATATCGCGTTTAAAAGGAGTGCCGTCTACAATGTTGTAGTCGTTTTCATCTGTGTCGAACATAGAGAACCCGTCGTGATGGCGAGATGTGATGCAAATATATTTGGCCCCGGAGTCTTTTATGGCCGACACCCATTCTTTCGCATTAAAATTAGCGGGGTAGAATCCTTGGGCGGCTTTCATATATTCTTCGGCAGACGGGCCATAGTTAAGATACCATTCCCCTTGGCCGAACATGCTGTAGATTCCCCAATGAAGAAAGATTCCAAACCGGTCGTCTGAGAACTCTTCACGCGATTTCAATACTTCAGGCGATGGAATATAATCCGTGGCAAATGAAGAGATAGACGTTGCAAGCAAAAATGCCGATAGCAGATTTCTGAATTTCATGATGAAGATGTTATGGTTTTTGTTTAATGATTCAGATAAGGGAGAGAAGCTGCTCCAAGAATAGCGGCATCGGCTCCATCAAGCCCGGATGTGAGCATTCTCACTCTGTCTATATACAAGTGGAGAGCGTTTTCAGAGAATGCTTTTCTCATTGGATTCAGCAGAAGTTCGCCGGCCTTTGCCACTCCTCCGAAAAGGATTATAGCCTCAGGATCTGTTATTGAAGCAAACTCAGCGGCAGCCTTCCCAAGGCATTCTCCGGTGAATTCAAAGACTTTGCGGGCGATATTGTCGCCCAATTTGGCCGCATCTTCAATTTTTTTAGGGTTCAGCTCGTTTTGGGGGATCGAGCGGAGAAGAGAATGTTCGTTTGAACTGTCGAGAAACTTTATGGCTGTAGCCTTAATCCCTTTTGCAGATGCCACAGTCTGAAGACAACCTGTTCTCCCGCAAGAACATTTCCTGTCGCTCGCAAAAGCGAAAGTCATATGTCCGAGTTCTCCGGCAAATCCTTTGGTGCCAGAAAGCAGGTGGCCGTCGCAAACAATGCCGGAGCCAACTCCGGTGCCAAGAGTGAGCACTATGAAATTGTCGAGACCGGCGGCGGCTCCATAGGTCATTTCACCGATTGCCGCGGCATTGGCGTCATTGCTTATCACAACGTTCAAACCGAGTCTCATTTCAATCATATTGGCAAGAGGAATCGGTGACGGCCATGGAAGGTCGGTGGCCGCTTCGATGCATCCGGTCACTGCGTTAGCGCAAGGTGCGCCGATTCCTATTCCTTCAATCTGACCGGCCATCTTATTGTCTTCAATAAGTTTAGTAATGCCGGAGCAAAGGGTGTCTGCCCATTTCTCTATCGTGGGGGTTGCAGTAGGAAATGAGTTGCGCGAAAGGATATGGCCGACAGAGTCGACAATGGCATATACAGTGTTGGTCCCGCCGAGATCAACACCTATGGTGAAAGGAGGATATAGGTTGTTAGCGTCCATGGTTTAGTAGGTTTTGAGCGTGAAATTACCAAAAGTTTGCGATATGTGCAAATTTCCACTATTACAGTCTGAATCTGTTATCGTAAGATTCACAGTTGCGCAAATTGCTGCCATGGGTCGCTGAGCACCACGCGATGGCCGCTTGCTGTCCATACTTGCTTGAATTCGGTTTTAGGATATTCTACTTTAAAGATATTTCGTTCTTCATCCCATTCTTTGCCTTTGCACTCAGGACAATAATGTGATGTCGCCCCGATAATCATCCATGGCGCGATAGCGCACCAGCCTACCATTATAAGGGAAGTCACCCACCAGGCTGCGCTGTAATAGTCGGGTATGGATATGATTATCACATACTCCACTATATATGTGAGTGGAATTAAAACTATAGCGGCAGGCAATTGGAATCTTGGTCCTCCGAATTGGTCAAATGCGGTATACAGCAGAAACGCGATTCCCAAAGGCCCGGCGAGCAACAGCACGAAATAGACTAAAGACAGAATCAGCGACATCCAAAAACCTCGTGATGGAGCATCTCCAACCGATTCAAGCCACGGGCCGGGCCTCACCCATTCCATGATATTGAGCCGAAGTATGGATTCGTAGAATGGAAGTGACCCGAAGAGGTTGCGATGACGTTCACGCATGGGTTCGATTTCGATAACTTTTCCATCGTTATCTACGCATACAGTCACTCCGTTGAAATAGGCTCCGTCATCAGGAAGCATTATGTGTGCGAATGAATACATGTGGCCGTCATAATATGG
Source organism: Muribaculaceae bacterium (assembly GCA_009775365.1). Taxonomy (GTDB): domain Bacteria; phylum Bacteroidota; class Bacteroidia; order Bacteroidales; family Muribaculaceae; genus Lepagella. Next base: position 21,982 of record VSPM01000027.1, on the reverse strand, counting down.
GTCGTCAACCAACGCGAAGGTATAGTCTCCCCAACGTGATATTAATTCATCGATTGACAACCCGATTACATCCTCTTTATTCTCAGGGACAAAATGCCGATATTTATAGTTGAAAACTTTTTTATTGTTGAAGCGGATTTGCCGGCAATTGTATTATGTTTGTGTGGCAGGGTGTACGGAATCGGACAATTGTACGTCAATGGACATAGCTACATGATGTTAAATTATTTATAGCCAGTGATATTTGATATTTGGCACGGGTATTGTTAAATGATATGCAGAAAACATTTTATCTGCAAACAATAACAATTATGGATAGAGAAATCCCAATAGAGGAGCGCCGGAAGGCAGTTTTTAAAAAGCGGCTTATAGTCTTTGGAATTTTACTTGGCTTGGTTGCGATTGTGGCTATAGTGGTATCTTTGCTCGGGTCGAGTGTGGATTCTGACGGTCTTTTGATTAAAAAAGCAGAGCTGGCTACCCTTGAAAGCAGTGTTTCTGCATCGGGCAAAATAGTGCCGCTGTATGAGCAGGCTATAGTCTCTCCGGTGGCGACTAAGATTCTTGAAGTCTATTGCAACGAAGGAGACGCTGTAGATTCCGGCCAGTCGTTATTGAGACTTGACCTTGAGTCGGCAGAGGCTGATTTGAGACGAATGAACGACGAGGTGAGCATGAAGCGAAATGAGATAGAACAGGCGGCACTTAATAACGCCACTTATCTCACTGACCTCGAAATGCGAATCAAGGCGAAAGAGATGGCTGTGAGCCATCTTAAAGCTGAGGTTGCCAATGAAAAAAGGCTCGACAGCATAGGCAGCGGCACAGGCGACCGCATCAGGGAGGCGGAACTTGCATATTCCACCGGCCTTCTTGAACTCGACCAGCTTAGAACTCAGCTTGCCAACGAGCGCAAGGCTCACGCGGCAGCTTATCGCAGCAAGCAGCTTGAAGGCGCGATTTCGGCCCGCAACCTTGAGGCGATGGAGCGCACGCTTGATGACGCCCGTGTCAAGGCTCCCCGTGCCGGAACTGTGACATATCTGAATAAAAGTCTTGGCACAAGTATTGCGCCGGGTGAAAAACTTGCAGTGGTGTCAGACCTTACACATTTTAAGGTGAACGGTGAAATTCCGGAATCCAACTCCGGAAAACTTTCTGTAGGTTCTGCCGTGAATGTCAGAATTAACCGCAACACTGTTAAAGGACACATAAGCAACATATCTCCGCAAAGCCAAAACGGAATGGTCGATTTTACGGTGCTTCTTGACGATGATGCCGATAAACTTCTTCGCTCCGGTTTGCGCACAGAACTCAATGTGATCTACGATATCCACGACGGGGTTGTAAGAATACCCAACGGGCAATACTTTCAGGGCCCCGGCACTTACGCTATGTTTGTGAAGGTTTCAGACAACAGGCTTGAGAGAAGAAGCGTGACGCTGGGCGACAGCAATTTCGACTATGTGGAAGTTAAAAGCGGAATACAGCCGGGTGAAGAGGTTGTGGTCAGCGACATGAGCAGTTATAAGAACAAGAAATCAATAAAACTAAAAACATCTAAATAAAATGGCAATAATAAGTTTAAAGGACGTAAACAAGGTTTACCGCACAAAAGAGATTGAAACACTTGCGCTTGAGAACGTGAATCTTGAAATTCAGAAAGGGGAGTTTGTGAGCATCATGGGGCCGTCAGGATGCGGCAAGTCGACACTTCTCAATATAATCGGTTTGCTTGACGTGCCAACAAGCGGCACAGTGACAATCATTGATCAGGCCACAGGGAACATGAATGACAGCAGGCTTTCTGAGTTCCGTAACCGGAACATAGGTTTTGTGTTCCAGAGTTTTCATCTTATTCCCTCGCTCAATGTGGCAGAGAATGTGGCGTTGCCTCTTGCCTATAGAAGCGGCGTTAGCGCCAAGGAGCGTCATGAGAAGGTGGCGGAAGTTCTGACCCGTCTCGGCCTCAGTCATCGTATGCGCCATTTCCCGGGCCAGCTTTCGGGAGGACAGTGCCAGAGGGTGGCTATTGCGAGGGCGATTATCGGCAACCCTCAGATTGTTCTTGCCGACGAACCTACAGGAAACCTTGACTCCAAGATGGGGCAGGAAGTTATGGATATTCTTCATAAGCTTAATAAAGAAGACGGACGCACAATCGTAATGGTGACTCACAATGAGAGCCAGGCGCGAATGACAGACCGCATCATGCGCTTCTTCGACGGCCGTCAGGTGGAATGACGCTATAAGACCTATAAAACAGATAGGATTTATAGAACCGATATAAACTAATTCAACAATCAGATGAAGAATTATTTAAGACAAATATATTATGAAATGCGGCATCAGAAAATGATGACGTGGGTGTCGATAAGCGGCACTGCGCTTTCGATTTTCCTGGTGATGTCGCTTTTCATGACAGAGCAGGTGAAGACTGCAGAAGTGGCTCCGGAGTCGAACCGCAACAGAATCATGACAGGACAAGGCATACATGTCACCTCTTCTACCGATGGCGATGGGTCAACAATGGGTTTAAATCCTAATTTCATAAAAAAAGTTTATGGCAATCTTGAGGGAGTGGAGAAGATTTCTTACCTGAATGTGTGGAATGCCAATAGAGATGTGAATGTTAAAGGGGGTGATGCCTATTCTATGTCGCCTATGTCTGTCGACAATGAGTTTTGGAGCATATATGATTTCAGATTCATAGACGGGCGTCCGTTTGATGAGGCAGAAGTCAGCTCTCGAGGGAAAGTGGCTGTTGTGACAGCTTCGGCAGCGCGCACACTTTTTGGAGAAGAAAAAGTTGCCGGAAGGGAAATCGATGTTGATAATATGCCCTATAGAATTGTGGGTGTTGTAGAAGATGTCAATCCATTGCTGTCTCAGACATATGCCAATTTTTACATCCCTTATCTCGATGAAGACACTCAAAGCAATTATTGGGGCGGCTCAGTCGTTAGGCTTCTTTTGAAAGAGGGTGTTGACGTAGAAAGTGTCAAGGCCCAGGTGTCTCATCGTTATCAGGCATTGCAGCGTGAGATGGATAACGAGTCAGACAGGTTGATTTATCACGGACAGCCTTACACAGCTGAAGAGATGGCCCTGGGTAATTTCGGAAGCAATAACGGCCCGGAAATTGACCGTCATCACAATATGATGATGATATTTTATTGTGTGCTTATAATTCTTCCTGCAATCAATCTCAGCAGCATGACAAGGAGCCGCCTGCGTCATAGAGTGGCTGAGATAGGAGTCCGCCGTGCTTTTGGCGCCAAGCGAATAAGCATAGTAGGGCAAATGTTTGGAGAGAATTTGATCATAACTTTTATAGGAGGAGCTATCGGTTTGATTCTTAGCGTAGCTTTCATAGTGCTCGTGTCGCATCTGTTTTTTCAGTATGTGGGAGGATTCGACCCTTCTTCATTGCTTGTTGTCAATGCGAGACCCACGTTCAATATGATGTTCAACTGGCAGAATTTCGGAATGGCCATGCTGTTTTGCTTTATCTTGAATTTGCTGAGCGCAACTGTTCCGGCATGGCGCGCATCGCGAGTGGAGCCGGCTGTGGCATTGTCGGGCAATCATTAAATATGCAGAGAGATGAAAAGGAATTTATTGTCACAGATGAAAAATGAATGGCGAGAAAACATCTGGATTATAATTGAACTCGCCGTGGTTGGCCTGGCTATATGGGCGTTGCTCTCGATGTTGTTTTTTATGTCGGAAGGCTTGTTTGTGCCGAGAGGTTTCTCACCGGACAATGTGTATACGATAACAACCAAATACATATCTGCCGATAGCCCGAATTTTGTGCAGACTAACGACTCCACATCCAAGCATTATAACGATGATTTTAAAACTTTGTTAGGGCGTTTGCGTGAAAATCCGAATGTGGAGGCTGTAGCAGTTCATTGGGGCAACATCCCTTATAACTACAATTATTCCGGTTTTCAGTTAAATGTAGTGGATGAGCCTGATTCGGTAATGTATTACGGCAACAGGCGCCCGGGGAGCCCGGATATTGTGGATGTGCTTGAACTTAACAGCCTCACCGGAGCCACCCGTCAGCAGTTGAAAGAAATGCTTGCTCGTGGCGAGATTCTGATTTCTGATAATGAGGAGTATGTGAATCAGGGGCGCGACCCGTTTTCTCTCAAAGGTAAGACAGTGACTATGGACAACGACAGTTCAAGGGTGTACCGCATTGGCGATGTGGTAGAGAAAGTGCGTCGTAATGACTATGAACAGTCTTATGCCGGCTGCATAATTTTTCCATTGTCAGAGGATGACCGGATATGGGGAGATATCATCCTGAGAGTAAAAGACGGAAAGTCGTCGCAGTTTAAGTCAGATTTTAAAAATGATGCCTCACTCCGCAAATTGCGTAATGTGTATCTCACCGATCTTGAATCTCTCATGGATTTGAGAGAGAAAAACCAGCGGTCCACAGAGGTCGATATACGCTTGTTTTGGGTAGTGATCGGTTTTCTGTTGCTTACTATCTTTTTAGGTTTGTTAGGTTCTTTCTGGTTCAGAATGCAGCAGCGTGTAGGCGAGATTGCTTTAAGAAAAGTGTGTGGAGCCACCAGGATTCAGATTTTCAGGCGCATAATAACCGAAGGCATGGTTCTTCTTCTCTGTGCTGTGGTTCTCGTGTCGGCATCCGTATGGCCGTTCATGCAAGATGTTTCAGATATGTTTGGCCGTGAATGGTATGTGTTCCTGATAATAGAGATGATAGCATTCGCGCTGGTAGCTTTTGGAATATTGCTTAGTCTGTGGTATCCTGCACGCAAAGCCATGTCGGTAGAGCCGGCGATTGCAATCAAAGACCAGTGATGCCGGCAAAAACGAGCGATTGCATGGATTATCAATAGTTAACGTTAAAACGGTTTTAAAATGAATTATTTCAGACAACTATATTATGATATGCGTCATCAGAAGGTAACGACGTGGGTGTCGGTGAGTGGCACTGCTCTTTCCATATTCCTAGTGCTCGTGTTTTTTATGGTGCAGCAGGTGAAGATTGTCGGGGTCGCTCCCGAGACCAACAGAGAGCGCATATTGATCGGAGGGTCTCTCGATATTCATGCTTTTAAGGATGGCCGGGAAATATGGACGCAGAGTGGTGCCATGTCATATAAGATTGCCAGGCAGATGTATGGCAATCTTGACGGGATTGAAATGGTGGCATACACAAATGCATGGATTGAATCGTATGAAGTGGGTGAGTCGGCCAATAACAGCACGAGTCTGATAGGAAAAATTACCGACGCAGCGTTTTGGAATATGTATGACTTCAAGTTTATTTCTGGCTCCCCCTACAATGAGGCTTCATGCGAAAGCGGAGATAAGAAAGTTGTTTTAAGCAGGACTGCAGCCCGCAAAATGTTTAAGAAAGAAGACGTTGCAGGCCAGTCGGTTTATGTCAATAGTGTGCCGTATATTGTTTGCGGCGTTGTTGATGATGTAAGCCCTTTGCTTAAAGCTACATATTCCGACATATATCTCCCTTTAGGCCCTGAGCAAAGGGAAGTGAACGATTATTTTGGTGATATAATGGTTCTGTTGCTTATGAAGCCCGGAGTGAAAGAGCAAGACATAAAAAAGCAGATGGAAGAGATGTATGTGAAATTCAATTCATCTTTGGCCGATCAGAATCTTGTGGCGGTGAATCATGAAGGACCTCATAACTCAGAGGTGTTTTCTAATGATATGGCATTCTCCAATAGAACACCCGACTTGAGCATAGCGCACAGAGAGACGTATATTCTTTATTGCCTTCTCCTCCTGCTTCCGGCTATTAACCTGAGCAGCATGATGCGTGGCAGGCTTCGCAGCAGGGTGTCGGAAATAGGAGTGCGCCGTGCTTTCGGAGCCAAGCGTAGCGGTATAATAATGCAGATTCTCGGAGAGAACATGGTGGTTTCAATCCTTGGAGGTATTATTGGCCTTGTGGTGAGCATTTTGTTCATGCTTTTCCTCTCATCATTTTTTTTCAGCTATGGCGTAGAGTCAAATTCTCTTGAAATGAATTACTCCAACCCGACATTCATGATGCTGTTCAGATGGAAAAATTTTGTAATAGCATTGTGTGCATGTGTTGTGCTCAACATACTCAGCGCTTCTGTCCCGGCGTGGATAGCGTCGAGAGTGGAGCCGGCCTTGGCGATATCAAAATCGAGAGCGTAAAATCGGGAATTTTAGACATTTAAGAAAGATCAATGATGAAAAGAGATTTATTTAGGCAGATGAAACATGAATGGATCGACAATGTATGGCTTGTTGTGGGGCTTGCGATAGTGTCGCTGACAGTCTGGTGGTTTTCAATCGTGCTATATAATAAAAATGAGGGGCTGCTTTATTCAAGAGGATTTGACCCGGAAGATGTGTATGTGTTGGATGTCAAGCAAATTCCTGCCAATAGCCCGCTTTATGCCGATATGGGCGACGATAATGGCGAGGGCAACAGCAATGATTTGCGTGAGTTGATTGCCGGGATTCGCAGCTCTCAAAATGTAGAGGCTGCGGCATTCTCTGCAAACGGCATTCCCTATAGCTATAGTTTTCACGGGAATAATCTTAGATTGGCCGGAGAGGTGGAGGATACGATAGGATATTCTGCAAATTTCAGATATGTAAGTCCCGATATGGCCCGTATTCTCCGTTTTCAGAGCCGTACAGGAAAGCCGGCGGAAGAATTAGAGAGAATTTTAAGAGATGGCGGCATTCTGGTTTCAAATGTTTTTAAGATATATGGAAACAATGCAATGCGAACTCCTGAAGAGTTAAACGGCAATATTGTTGAAGCCAATGGCAAGGAATATCGTGTGGGTGATATAATTAATCAGGTGCGCCGTTCGGATTTTGATTTGTCTTATGGCGGAATGGTTATTTTCCCGATAGACGAAAAAGATGTGATTGAGGCTGACAGGATAGCTGTCAGGGTAAAGTCGGGCAAGGGAGAAGTATTTAGAGAGGAATTCGAGAATACTCCCTCGATGAAGCATCAGAGAAATATGTATCTTGCAGACTTAAAAAGACTCACAGACGAAGGGAAAGCCTGTATGCAGAAAGAGTCCACATTCATGCGCTATGGCTTATTGATAATAGTTGCCCTCGTGTTTGTAATCATGCTTGGAATGCTTGGCACATTCTGGTTCCGCATGCAGCAGCGTGTAGGCGAGATTGCTATCCGCAAAGTTTGCGGGGCAACATCCGGCGACATTTTCAGAAGAGTTATAAGCGAGAGTCTCATTCTGTTGCTGTGTGCGTCAGTCCTTGCCGGCATTATTGGCTGGGTGCTGATAAAAGTTGTCCTGATTGAAGAGCTAAATTCACTTGAGGGAGTGGCCATTATGGAAATTTTAACTGCTATTGTCTTGGCTATAGGGATAGTTTTGAGCATATGGTGGCCTGCTAAGAAAGCCATGCAGATAGAGCCGGCTGTTGCAGTGAAAGATGAGTAAGCAATACAGTATAAGAATTATGATTAAAAGGATAATTACAGTTTTCTTCTATATCGCGGCTCTGCTTCCTGCTTTCGGGCAGGAGGCGGAGGCCCTTAATCTTTCGCTCAAAGACGCTATGCTGAGAGCAAGGAAGAACAGTGTGGATGCCGAGGTGGCACTGAATCAGTTGAAGAGCGCTTATTGGAGTTATCGCTCCTACAGGGCGGAGCTTCTTCCCGAGGTGTCGCTCAATGCTTCTGTGCCGTCATATCACAAGCAATATAGCCCATATATGAATGAGGATGGAAGCTATAGTTTTGTTGCAAATAATTATCTTCAGATGAGCGGGGCTTTATCTGTGACTCAGAATATTTGGCTGACGGGAGGACAGATTTCTTTAAACACATCTCTCGATTTTTACCGTCAGTTAGGTGGCGGAGCGTTCAGTCGTTACATGTCGATACCTGTGGCGGTCACGCTCAGGCAACCGATTTTCGGTGTGAATAACATAAAGTGGAACCGTAAGATAGAGCCGGTGAAATATGAAGAGGCAAAAGCTCAGTTCCTGAGTGCGTCGGAAGGGGTGGCTCAGCTTGCCATACAATATTATTTCTCTTTGCTGATGGCTAAAGAGAATCATCAGATAGCGGTGCAGAATCTTGAAAATGCGGAGCGGTTGTATGAGGTGGCTAAAGAGAAGCGGGAAATGGGGCGCATCAGCCAGAACGATTTGTTGCAGATGGAGCTGAACCTTTTGAATGCAAAAACTGAGATGACAGACTGCGAGAGCAATCTTAAAAGCAGTATGTTCCAGCTTCAGTCATTTCTTGATTATGACTCAGACGTAGTGCTGGAGCCGGAAATTCCTCTCGATGTGCCGGAAGTTGAGATAAATTACGGTGATGCTCTGGAGAAGGCATTGGCTAATAATCAATTCTCAAAAAATATGCTCCGGGTTCAATTGGAGGCGGATTATAACGTGGCAAAGGCCAAGGGCGCCCAGAGGGAGATTAACCTTTTTGCACAGATTGGCTATACCGGCACAGACCATAATTTTGCGGGAAGTTATCAGAATCTGAAAGACAATCAGATTGTGGAGATAGGTTTCGAGATTCCTCTTGTGGATTGGGGCAGGCGAAAGGGTCTGGTGAAAGTGGCAGAAAGCAATCGTCGCCTTGTCGAAAGCCAGGTGAGACAGGAGAGCCAGAATTTTAATCAGAATCTGTTTATCTTGGTTGAGAGATATGGCAATCAGTTGCGTCAGCTGCAGACAGCAAAACGTGCCGACGAGATTGCGCAGAAACGATATGCCACAAATGTGGAGACATTCCTTATAGGTAAAATTTCAACTCTTGATCTTAATGACTCGCGTGTGAAGAAAGACGAGGCCAGGAGAGAGTATGTCAACGAGCTTTATCTTTTCTGGAATTATTTTTATCAGATAAGGAGTCTAACGCTATGGGATTATCAGAATAATACCGGTATTGATGCCGATTTTGAGGCGCTTATGAAATAAGTTTGAGTTTTGCTGATTTTTTAGTAATTTTGAGGTATGATTCTGATTGTTGATGATGATAATGCCATAAGACTGTCTTTAGGGCTTATGTTGAAGCGGGCCGGATATGAGATGGATTATGCAGAAAACCCCTCGGTTGCGCTTGAAAAAATTCGCGGGCCACGCTTCGACCTTATACTGATGGATATGAACTATGGACGTTCAACCACAGGAGAGGATGGCATTGAACTCTTGCGCAAGACAAAGATTTTTCAGCCGGAGACGCCGGTTATTCTTATCACCGCCTGGGGCAGCATAGAACTTGCAGTGGAGGGAATGAAGGCGGGGGCATACGATTTTGTGACAAAGCCTTGGAATAACCTTGTCTTGCTGCAGCGCATACAGACTGCTCTAAGCCTTAACTCGGTTGAGAAGGAGGAGAATTCTTCATTCAGACGCGGTGGTATAATAGGCAACAACAGACGTCTTCTCGATTTGCTTTCAACTGTGGAGCGGATAGCTCCCACCGATGCTCCTGTCCTTATTCTGGGAGAGAATGGCACAGGAAAAGAGATGGTGGCGAATGCAATTCATATCAACAGTAAGAGGAGGTCTGCTCCGTTTGTGATGGTTAACTTGGGAGGAATCTCGCAATCTTTGTTTGAAAGCGAGATGTTTGGTCATGCCAAAGGGGCTTTTACAGGAGCGGTGTCAGCGCGTAAAGGGAGGTTTGAGATGGCCGATAAGGGCACTATTTTCCTTGACGAGATCGGCGATCTTGATTTGAGTTGTCAGGTGAAGCTTCTGAGGGTGCTGCAGCAGCACACGTTTGAACCCTTGGGCGAGAGCCGTCAAAAGAAAGTTGACATAAGGGTGGTGTGTGCAACCAACGCCGACTTGCCAAAAATGGTAGAGGAGCGCACTTTTCGCGAGGACTTGTTTTATCGCATAAACCTTATCACGCTTTATCTTCCGGCTTTACGTGAGCGCAGAGACGACATACCGTTGCTCGTTCGCCATTTCGTGACAGATTCGGCGCGGTCGCAGGGGCTTGACGTGCCGGAAATTTCGCCTGATGCAATGGAATTTTTAACTCGTCTTCATTATCCGGGCAACATACGTCAGTTGAAAAACATGGTTGAAAGAGCTGTGCTTATTGGTGGCCCGCGACTTGTGAAGGATGATTTTGCTACTCTTGCGGATATGCGAGAGGAGGGCAGGGTGATGCTGCCCTCAGGCACTCTTGATGACAAGGAGAAGGAAGCCATTCAGCAGGCATTGGAGCAGGCGGAAGGAAATCTTACGCAAGCGTCTCGCATTCTTGGCATCACAAGACAGACTCTCTACCGGAGAATGGAAAAACATGGCATAAACAGGCAGTGATGGTGGGTTCGAGATTCTTGTTCGCAGGATTGTGCCTGTGCATATGCGCAATGATTGCCTTGATAGCCTTTTATCCGGAAGAGCGCATCTGGATGTTGGGGTCTGCTGTTTTGAGCGTTGTTTTCCTGTTCTTGCTTTATAGAAGTGTGGTTAAACCAAGGCAGACTACAATGAGAGGCATGGAGCTGATAGCGTCGCAGGATTTCAACAACCGTCTTTCAAAGGTAGGAGAAACAGACTCCGATAAAATAGTGGCGCTTTTCAATTCAATGATAGACAAGCTTCGCAATGAGCGGCTTAAAAACATAGAGCAGGACGGATTGCTGAGATTGCTGATAGATGCTTCCCCCATGGGCGTTGCCATGCTTGATTTTAATGGCAGGATTGACATGGTGAACAGGTCTTTCTTGAAAATTATGGGAATATCTTCAGAATCACAGATAATCGGCAGCGAGATGACGTCGCTTTATTCAGAGTTGGCGTCACACATGATGGAGGTGCCTTTAGGAGAGAACCGTGTGATTCGGGGAGGAGATGTCAGAACCTACAGGTGTTATCATTTGAGTTTCATACGCGCAGGATTCATGCGCCGCTTCTATTTGCTTGAAAGCCTCACAGAGGAGGTGATGAAGGCCGAGAGGGCGGCCTATGAAAAGGTGATAAGGGTCATTTCTCATGAGGTCAACAACACGATGGGTGGTGTGCGCTCTGTGCTCCAGACTTTGAGGGATGTGTGTGAAGACCCCGACATAGAAGAGGTTGTAGACAGTTGTGACGACCGTTGTGTGCAGATGTGTGATTTTATAAGTTCCTATGCGGATGTTGTGAAGGTTCCGGCTCCTGTGATGACGCGAGTTGATATAAATGAAAAAATCAGGGGTCTCCTCCCTTTTCTCAATGGCCTTGCCCGGGAGGGCATAAATGTTTATTTCGATTCTTCGCCGGAGCCGGTTGACGTTTGCATTGATATTGCGCTAATGCAGCAGGTCATTGTTAATATCTTTAAGAATGCGGTGGAGAGCATCAGCGAAGAAGGGTTTGTCAGGATAGAGACGTTGCTCGACAGGCAACGGCCGGTAATGGTTATTTCCAATAACGGCAAGCCAATGACGGAAGATGTTTCAAAGCAGTTGTTCAGTCCGTTTTTTACGACAAAAAAGGAGGGTCGCGGCATAGGTCTTACCCTTGTGAGCGAGATTCTGAACCGACACGGTGCGAACTATTCGTTGCGCACTGACAAGGACGGCATAACTCGGTTCCGCATCGAATTCGATGTGAGGAACTGAAGTGGAGGCCTGCACTTATGGCTATTTATTTGTAGAATAAAAAACGAGGAGACTTCTGAAAAGCCTCCTCGCATTTTATTATGATTTCAGTGATTATTTGCCACAGGTGATGCGGATGTTAATGCTTCCGTCGGGAGCCACATTGATGTCGAGAGTAGTGCCCGGTGCAAGGCGGAGCGCGGGTTCGCCCTTATAGTTCTGGAGGCTTGCGGGAGCACTGCCGGAGCCACCCTCTATTGGGTGAAGAGCCTTGTTCTCGTCGAATCCGGCCACCGGTGAAACCTTAACGTCAGCCACTTTCTCAACCTTGTGGGCGGCAGCGGCAGGCTTGGTCACGGGTTTAGGAGCAGGAGCGGCAGCTTTTGCAGGAGCAGCGCCGGCAGCGGCAAACTCAATGATGGGCTGGTCAGTAGCCATCACGTCGCCTTCTTCGATAAGAAGTTTTGCAATCACGCCGTCGCGGTCAGAAGCGAGATTGTTCTCCATCTTCATTGCTTCATACACGAGCAC
>VSPM01000027.1:2210-9751 GCA_009775365.1 Muribaculaceae bacterium | reverse complement strand
GTTCTCCATCTTCATTGCTTCATACACGAGCACGGTGTCGCCGGGCTTAACAGTGTCGCCGGGTTTAACCTTGATGCTCATCACAGTGCCGCCCATAGGAGCGTGGAACACGGGGCCGGAAACGGCACCTGCAACGGCAGCAGCGGCTTTGGGAGCCTCTTGTGCCTGAGGTGCGTTGGCTTTGTTGGCCTCATATTCTGATTTGCGCTTGTTGTTAAGGTAAGTCTTGGCAACAGCGGGAAGAAGTTCGAGAAGGAGGTATTCCTCTTCGTTTGCTGCGAGCTTCACGCCGCCGAACTTGTCGAGAACAGGATTTTCCGGTTTCTTGTAGGTTGACACGTCGAAGGGCTTCTCTTCAGGGCTGCCTGTGATTTTCTCACGGAACTTGGGATCCACGGGAACAGGAGTGTTGCCATATTCACCCTTTACGAGGGCTATAAACTGGTTGCTCTTGTTAGAGTAGTCTTCCTTGCCGTTGCGGCGGTCCATAGCGAGAGAAACGGCCTGAGAGCCTACAATCTGGCTTGTGGGAGTCACGAGAGGCACAAGGCCTGCGTCGCGGCGAACTTTCGGGATGAGAGCCATAGCCTCTTTGAGCACATCCTCTGCATTGAGGGCGCGGAGATTGGCAACCATGTTTGAATACATGCCGCCGGGAACCTCAGCGTCTTTAACGATGATATTGGGTTTCGGGAATCCGAAATATGCTTCGATTTTGTGGCAGGCGTCAAGAAGTTCTTCTTCTTTGTTGGCTTTTGCAGCTTCGATTGCACGATCGAATTCGGCGTCGATTTCCTTCGGCATTTCAGCATAAGCCTCGTCGAAGTCGCGCTGCCATTTGTCTTTGTTGAGGTCGAAGTCAGCGAGAGCCTTGCGGGCGTCTTTGAGTTCATGACGGATTTTTGCAACAGCCTCCATGTCGGCTTCGAGCTCTACTCCGAGTTTCTTACAGAAGATGTCGACAAGTTCGATTGCCGGGGCTGCGGAGCCGCCGCCGAACCACCAGATGTTGGTGTCTACGATGTCAACGCCTTGTATGATGGCTGTCAACACTGAAGCGAGGCCATAGCCTGGAGTGCAATGAGTGTGGAAGTCTACAGGAACTTTTAGGGCAGCCTTCAGCTTCGGCATGAGGGTGTAGATTCGTGAAGGGTTCACGAGTCCCGCCATGTCTTTGAGAGTCACCATCTTCGCGCCGAGTTTTTCCATCTCTACAGCGAGATTCACGAAATATTCGTCGGTGAAGATCTTTTCCTCCTCAGGAGTGCCCTTGGGGTCGATGGTGTAGCACACGGCAGTGTCGGCTATGCCTCCAAAGTCGTTGATCATCTTGATTGAAGACTTGATATTCTCGATGTCGTTGAGGGCGTCGAAAATACGCATTACGTTGAGGCCGTTCTTGATAGCCTCGCGGTAGAATCCTTCAAGCACACTTTCAGGATAAGGAACGTAGCCGAAGAGGTTGCGTCCGCGTGAGAGGGCTGAAAGAAGGGAGATTCCCTTCATGGCCTTTGAACAAGCGCGGAGACGATCCCAGGGGCTTTCTCCGAGATACCGCATTACGGAATCGGGCACTGCACCGCCCCATACTTCCATAATATAGAACTTGGCCTCGCGGTAAAGAGGGAGAAGCTTATCTACGTTCTCCTGTTTCATGCGCGTGGCAAACAATGACTGCTGGCCGTCGCGCAGCGTCAGGTCTCTGATTTGAAGTTTCTTTGCCATGTTGTTTAGGTATGTGTTTTCGATGACAAGATTTAATGCGTAAAATTATATATAAAAATCCATTTAAAGAAATTTTTCCGCAAAACTTTTTTCAAAATGATTATAATTTATTGCGGGTATGACGAAAATTCGGGTCTGATAGAAACAAATAGGAATAAAATTAGTATATTCGCGAAAAATAAACGATGATGATGATGAAACGTATAGTGCTTATAATCGTGGCCGTGGCGATGCTTTTTCCAATGTGTGCGGCCGGTGGCCGGAAAATTCTTTCCGACATCTCTTATTCAGAAAAGCGGGATGATTATTCCAGGGAGCGTCTGAAACTCGACATTCATTCTCCTGAGGACGGTTCTCAGGATATGCCGGTGGTTGTGTGGTTTCACGGTGGAGGCCTTACAGGGGGCGAGAAATTTGTCCCTGCCGAGCTGATGAACTCCGGATATGTGGTGGTTGCTCCCAACTACAGGCTTATACCCGATGTCAATGTTGAGCAATGTATAGATGACGCGGCTGAGGCTGTGGCGTGGACTTTTGCAAACGTTGCAAAATACGGAGGCAACCCTGAAAAAATCTTTGTGTCGGGACACTCGGCGGGTGGTTTCCTTACGAGCATGATCGGGCTTGACAAGAAGTATCTTCAAAAATATGGCATAGATGCCGACAGGATTGCAGGGCTGATTCCATACAGCGGACAGGTGCTCACTCATTTCTCAGACCGTAAAAGCAAGGGGATAGGGGAGCTCACTCCATATATAGATGAGAACGCTCCTTTGTTTCATGTCAGAAAAGATGCTCCACCATATATAATAATCACGGGCGACGCCGAGCAGGAGTTGTTCGGAAGATACGAAGAGAACCTGTATATGTGGCGAATGATGAAGCTCGCGGGTCATCCGGATGTCAGCATCTATAAACTTGACGGCTATAACCACGGCGACATGGCGGCTCCGGCTCACCATATATTAAAAAGCGAAATTTCAAGAATACTTTCAAAGAGTAAGTAAAAAGACAGGTTGGCTATGTGGATTATATTAGCGTTGGTTTCCGCTCTCTGCCTCGGTTTCTATGATATTTTCAAGAAACTGTCGGTGCGTGGCAATGACGTGCTGACTGTTCTTATGCTCAACACTGTGTTTGGCGCTCTTTTCATGTCGCCTTTTCTTTTGGGTGGAATAGTGGAAGGCAACTATGGTTTCGGCAATGAGGTGGCGGGGCATCTGCAGATCTTGCTGAAGTCTGTGATAGTGCTTGGCTCATGGCTGCTTGGCTATTTTGCCATAAAACATCTGCCGCTCACGGTTCAGGGGCCGATCAACGCTTCGCGCCCTGTGCTTGTGCTGGTCGGTGCGCAGCTTATATTTGGCGAGCGGCTTAACCGGGTGCAGTGGATTGGCATTATGTTGGGATTCACTTCATTGTTTCTCATATCAAGAATAGGTTGTAAGGAGGGGTTCTCGATAAAGCATTCAAAGTGGATATGGATGTCGATCGGGGCGACAACGCTTGGCGCTGTGAGTGCGTTGTACGACAAATATCTTCTTCGCTCCTATGAGCCATTGGAGGTTCAGGCATGGTATTCATTATATCAGTGCATGATAATGGTTACTGTCATTTCAATTTTGCGATCGCGTAGTGCTAAAGGTGGCGACAAATTTCAATGGAGATGGACAATCCCATGCATAGCATTGTTTCTCACTGTTGCCGACATAGCTTATTTTTATTCGCTCTCTCTTGATGGGTCGATGGTGGCCATAGTGTCGATGATCAGAAGGGGAAGCGTGATTGTAAGTTTCGTCTATGGCGTGATTGCCCTCCATGAAAAGAATATTAAGCCGAAACTTGTTGACTTGAGCATATTGCTTGTGAGCCTTGGCTTCCTTGTGGTTGGTTCTCAGATGTAGGGTCATGCCGTCAGGCTTGCGCATCATAAGTGGCTTGTCATAAAAGATTAAATTATAACAGATGAAAAGAATAGGAATTTTAAGCGACACTCATGGCTGCTGGGATAATCGCTTTGCTGAGTATTTTAAAGATTGCGATGAGATATGGCATGCCGGCGACATTGGCGACTATGGCATAGTGGAGCGTCTTGAGGATATTGCTCCCGTGGTGCGTGCCGTTAGCGGAAACATCGATCATGGAATGGTGCGCAGAAAATGCCGTGAACTTGAGATATTCAGTGTTGAGGGTGTTAAGGTTTTGCTCACTCACATAGGCGGCTATCCCGGCAAATGGGCAAAGGGTATGAAACCGTTGCTTAGAGAGGAGGGCATCGGGCTGATGGTTGCCGGGCATTCCCACATATTGAAAGTAATTTACGACAAAGAGTTGAACCTTCTCCACGTTAATCCCGGGGCGGCCGGCACAGCCGGCTGGCATCGTGTACGCACCATCATAAAACTTACCATCGACGGCGCAGACATGCGGGATTGCGAGGTAATAGAGTTTGCCGGACAGGTCTGACACCCCGACTTTGTATAATAAGCATGAAGCAACACTCTGCGCGTGAGCATCGGTTTTAATGCGAACGCGGAGTGCTGCTCCATATAAGAATACTAAAATGGTGGCTTGATTTGGGTTATTCAATGTTGGGGTTGATGCTGTGCCAATCCTTGATCGGGGGCAGCACACCCATGGAAATTACCTCGTCGCGGAGTTTGCAGAGATGGTGGTAGCTTTCGTTGAGCTCCTTCTCTTCTTCAGGCGTGCCTTTCACGTCTTTCACGGTGACTCCGTCCTTGTCTACAGTAGTCTCCATGGCCATCATTATATGATTGAATTTGCCGTTGTTGACATATGTGCCCACAGGCCAACGGAACGGCTTTCCACCCATTGCTGCCGCAATCATCTCAATTGAAAGATAGGCCGGGCTTTGGAATGAAGAACGTCCGCGAAGGTCGATGATATTCTTTCCGCCTTGGATCACCCTCTGCTTCATCTCTTCCCATTCCTGGCGAGGCAAGGCTTCTGTGCCGATAATCTGGCTCAGAGGCTGGCCGGCCACAGTGGTTGTGGATGCAAACACAGCCATCTGTTCACCATGTCCGCCATAGGTTCGGCTGTTGACAATCTCATCGGCCGGGATCTTGAAATATTTCGCGAGCTCACTGCGCAGACGAGTGCTGTCGAGCGCTGCAAGAGTTGACACTTGCGACGGCTTGAGGCCGGAATAAATGAGAGTGATAAGGCCAGTTATGTCGGCAGGATTGAAAACCACAACCACATGCTTCACCTCAGGACAGTATTGACGCACGTTCTTTCCGAATTCCTCTGCAATGAGCGCGTTGCCTTTAAGCAGGTCTTCGCGAGTCATTCCTGCCTTTCTTGCGGCGCCACCCGACGACACGATGTAGGCCGCTCCCGTGAAAGCCTCTTTTACATCGCTTGTGTAAGTGATGTTTACCCCTTCAAAGCCGCAGTGGAGCAACTCTTCAGCCACACCTTTAAGTGCAGGCGCATAAGGGTCGTAAAGGCAGATGTTGGGGGTGAGTTTCATCATTATGGCAGTCTGGGCCATATTAGATCCGATCATGCCGGCGGCGCCGACAATCAGAAGTTTTTCATTTGTTAGAAATTCCATTTTGTTTATATTACTTAAAATGATGTCAAAAATAGCGGCAGTTTATATTTATTAATGAGAAGTGTCTGCCGTGTCGCCTCTCTGATAAGTATAACAAAGAACTGAGCAAAAAGTGAACATGCCGCCGAATTTTAATATTGTTTTAAATGTGTGTTGACGGAATATATAAAATTTGTTACTTTTGTTTTTAAAAGGTGAATATGAAACTGAAGAAAATTGTGATAGCCCCTGATTCATTCAAAGGGTGTCTTAGCGCCGCAGAGGTGGCAGAGAGTTGCAAGGCCGGAGTCTTGAGAGTCTTTCCGGAAGCAGAAACGGTGCTGATGCCGATGGCCGACGGGGGAGAGGGCACAGTAGAGGCTTTGGCTCCATTTATCAAAGGTGAGTATGTGGATTGTAAGGTTTCCGACCCCCTCGGTCGCACTGTAGAGGCTCGCTACCTGTTGTCGCAAAACAAACACATGGCGGTGATTGAGACGGCATCGGTCGCCGGATTGACATTGCTCGACGATTGTGAGCGGAATCCTTGGATAACCACTACATACGGGCTTGGAGAGATGATAAAAGATGCTCTCGACAAAGGTTGCTCCACTATTTGTGTGGGACTTGGAGGGAGTGCGACCAATGATGGAGGCTCCGGAATGCTTTCTGCCTTGGGATGCCGTTTCCTTGATTCAGATGGGAATGAACTTGAAGGGAAAGGCATGAATCTACATAAGATAGAATCGATAGATGTAGATAGCCTTGACAAGAGATTGATTACTACTCGCTTTGTTGTTGCATGTGATGTAGATAACCCATTTTATGGCGAGAATGGCGCCGCAGCTGTTTTTGCTCCTCAAAAAGGTGCCGCGCCGGAAATTGTAGCCGCCCTCGACTCGGGAATGAGACATTTTGCATGTGTGGTAAATAATGCGACAGGCAATGACATATCGATGCTCAGAGGCTCCGGCGCGGCAGGTGGTCTGGGAGGTGCGTTTGCGTCCTTTTTTAACTCAGAACTTGTTCCCGGAATAGATATGGTGCTTGAGGCGTCAGGATTCGATGAGAAGATAAAAGAGGCTGATTTGGTGCTTACCGGAGAGGGGAGTATTGATGCGCAGTCGCTGATGGGGAAAGTGTTGTCGGGTGTGTTCAGGCGTTCCGCAAAGAGCGGTGTCCCTGTTGTTGCCATAGCCGGGCGTGTCAGCGATGTGGAGGAATTAAACGATGCCGGAATATGCGCGGTGTTCTCGATTCAGCCGGGAGCAATTTCCATTTCTGACGCTATGAATGGAGAAAACGCTCGCAGAAATATAGAAAGAACTGTGGAGCAATTGATGAGCATTCTTGATTTAAAATGAATTGGAAGGCAGAAACCATATGGTTGCCGGAATTGTTAGATAATTGATATTAATCTTAATTAAAATTGCTATGAAAAAGATTTTATTTGCATTGCTTCTGTTGCCGACACCCATGTTATGCAAGTCGCAAGTGAATATTCCAAGGCAGGAAATAAGGTATGATGTCAATTATCATTGGGGTCTTGTGGATGTCATGATTGCGCATGGAGTTGTCACACTTCAGACAAATGGGGAATTGTTTTACGGCACTCTTGACGGAAACAGTATCCCTTGGGAAGGGCGAATATTCTGTGTGTCAGACACTCTTCATGCACGTATGTCCCCCGGAACTCCATTAAGCAGAGAAACGGTCACTTACGAGAGCGGATGGTATATGAAACCTAAAGTAAGGGAATACCGCAACACGGGCTTTGACCCTGAGAATCCCGTAAATTACAGGAATATCAGCGGGGAAGGCACCCTTGACGCAAGTTCCAACACCATGGAGGCAATCAATGTCACGGCTGATATGCTTGGAATGTTCTATTACTTCCATGAGATTGATTTTGAGTCGATGTCGCCGGGCCAAAGCATAACAATACCTATAGAATTCTCGGGCGGTGAGCCGGAAAAAGTGGTTGTGACATACGATGGAAAGTCTCATTATACGGTTGCGGGTGTGACATATCCCACTTATAAAACTCAATTCGAGTATAGTTATCGCGGCAGGATGAGCGGCTATCCGGTTATGGCTCATGTGGGAGTGTCAGACCGCATACCACTGCTTCTCAGTGCCAGCCTCCCGATAGGGAAGGTCGAAATGATATATGCTCCGTGAGGTCTTGTTGCCGAATATATTAAAGCCAATATGATTCAGAGAAAGTTTGTAATTCGCTTTTTTTTTTTTTTTT
>VSPM01000027.1:0-2200 GCA_009775365.1 Muribaculaceae bacterium | reverse complement strand
GTTCTTCCTGTTTGTAATATCAGAAAATTGTTTTAAATTTGCAAATAAAACAATGCAACAGTACATAAAGAGGTATTCGGGCTTTCCTTTTAATGTGCTTTACCAATAAGCTCGACAGATTATTTATGAAGAAGACATTTACACTTTTTCTCGGTTTGGCTCTATGTTCTTCGATAAACGCGCAGACCATCAAATTTCTTACGCTTGGTATCGGCATACCCGGCTTCGACGAGCCCCAGCTTATGGGCCAGGGCATATCACCTGACGGAAAATATGTGTGCGGATCTATTGAGATGGGGTCAGGGTATTTTATTGCAGACCTGGAGAATGATATGGTCGTATATGAAGTGTCTGATGATCCCGAGGGAGCAGAACTCAGGCACATTGATAACAACGGTATTGCAATTGGCTACAACGGTCCGGGTGTGACTTATTCGATAAACGGAGGCGAGACAATTCTAAAGGTTCCTTCAGACGACTACAAATATGTGCTTGGCGAGGCTCTTTCCAACGACGGCAGCGTAATGGTCGGGTCTCTTGTGGCCAAAGGTTTTATCACAAATGCGGCCTATTCTAAAAACGGCGGAGAATGGACATTGCTTCCGGAAGCTGACGCGGATTTGCTTGGTAGTTATGCAGGCGATGGTTCTGCTGCAAAATATATAAGTGGTGATGGTAATATCATACTTGGAAATATAGGCAGTTTCGGCCCGGCGGTGATATGGGAGGCCAACGACAAAGGAGAATACGAAATCGATCCTGTTTTCCGCAAATATCTCATCATGAGTGATGCTGAAGCTGAGAGCGGAGAGAAGGAATTGTATGCGTTGTCGCCGATTTGTCTGAGCAATAACGGAAAGTATGCCGCTATGCAGGGCATTGTGCTCGCAGACGGGAGTCATAAAAGTGTGCCGGTTGTGTATGATGTTGAAACCAAGACACTCACAATTTACAGCGAGCCACAGGAAATTGATGAATACGGTTTAGGATTGATGCCGACTGCCATATGCAATGATGGGACAATGATCGGCATAATAGGTTCCCAGCCTATGTATAATTGTTTCGGCAGTTTTATATGGGAAGCCGGCGAGCCTCAGGCTAAAACTTTCTCCGAAGCTTTTCCTGTATATGCAGAGAGCATGGGTTTACCTGACTCTGTTGGATATTGTGTTCCCACAGCCATGTCGGCAGACGGCCGCTATTTGATTGGCTACGGTTACTATAGCGAAGATTTCGAGAATATGGAGGCTCCGGCATATTTTACGACATATGTAATCGACACCGAAAAACAGACAGGAGTTGATTCAACGATGGCAGCGGAGAATAAGGCTGAAGTCACAGGTGTGTACACTATTGACGGCAAACGTCTTGAAAGAATGACAAAAGGTCTTAATATTATTCAGATGTCAGACGGCTCAGTCAGAAAGGTCTTCAAAAAATAACAACGTAAGACATATATTATAATATAGAAGAGAGGAATAAGCATAAATTGCTTTCTATTTGAGTGTTAAAGAATTAATGGGGTGTGTCAAATAATAAATTTGACACACCCCGTTATATCAGGCCTTCTCTAAATGAGAGGTGTTTGTTCTAAGTCTAAAATACTGTTATTTAATTGATATTTTGCGTGTTGAGGTCGTGCCATCGTAGAATGTTATACGTGTCAGGTATAATCCGGCAGACGGATTTGAAACGCGGTGTCCTTGAAGATTGAAATATTCCACCTTTTCCACTCGCCTGTCGGCCATGACGCCTTCTACTCCCGTAGCCGGTATGTCTTCTCCAATCATGATTATATCACTTTTCAGAACATTGTCAGGATTAATGTCTTTGCCCTCTGGATAATAAATTGTCTGTGCCCCGATATTTTTTATGTCTGAGGCAGGAATTGTCTCAATATATACGGTGCGCCAGGAGCCTTCGGCATAGATGCTGAAATCATCACTTGCCGCATAAGGCACTTCTACAGTAGGCTCGTAGAATATATCATAATAGTCAGGCAAGAAAGTGTAGATGTCGCTGTTTACATAAACGCTGTAGTAGAGATAGCCGGGATTCAGGATATTGCCGTTGATATCCTCAGCCGGCATGTCACACTCGAGCGCTCCTGTTCCGTCAATCCCGCCTAAGAACGAACTATATTAAAATCCAAATAAAATGAGGCAAAAATTACATCCACCTTAGATTATTTGAGAATAGT
>VSPM01000026.1 GCA_009775365.1 Muribaculaceae bacterium | reverse complement strand
GGAGAGATGGGTGAGTGGCTGAAACCACCGGTTTGCTAAACCGACGATGGGAGCAATCCTATCCACGAGTTCGAATCTCGTTCTCTCCGCCAAACGCTCAATTAAAGCCGCTGTAAATCATAATTTACGGCGGCTATGCTTTTAGCACATACAAAATTACATACAATTTATATTATGGCAATGTCAATTAAAACATCTCCTGAACTTTGGGGAGAAGATGCAAAATCTTCACCGAGGAAGCGGAGCGCAATGGCCAATTACCCACGCCAAAACTTTCGGAATCACAACGAAAGGTGCTTTCCACCATGTTGGATAGTGCCAAGAATATTATATTTCCTCCCCGTAAATGATGAATATGGCAGAAATTAGTGAGTTTTTTAATATGCACATAAATGGTTGTGAATAATTATTCACGGCCATTTTACAAAATAATTCAGTAGTAAATAAGCATTTTTCATTGTACATTGGTTGTGGATTAGCTCACCGGCACATATGGGGACAGTTTCGTTCTGTTAATTTTGAATTAG
Organism: Muribaculaceae bacterium; assembly: GCA_009775365.1. Lineage (GTDB taxonomy): Bacteria > Bacteroidota > Bacteroidia > Bacteroidales > Muribaculaceae > Lepagella. The sequence continues at coordinate 39,697 of VSPM01000026.1, read as the reverse complement.
GGATTTGAGTGTAATAACATTTTTTGCGAGATAAAAAATAGGGGTTGAAACGTCGGTCGTGAGAATGCCTGAAGTGGGGGTAATCGGAGGTTGAAAATTGAGGACTACGGACGAAAGCAATTAGTAAAAATTAACGTCAATTCCGTTAACGAGATATAGCGTGTGAAAGATTATAGTGGCAATTTTTTTCTTATGAATTTAGATGTTGATACACATGCTTTCGTTTTAGTATCATAAAAAGATAAAAATGTAAAATTACAATGCTCATAATATCAGTGGTTTGCAAAATAGTATTTAAAAAAGATTAAATAATGTTATTTATTTTTGTCTACTTTTTTGGAACTACAAAATTATTTGCCTAACTTCGCACCCAACAAAAGTTTGAGGCAATACTAAATATGGTCATTATCTCTCACTTACATAAGTAATGAATTAACAGGTTAAATAATATGAGATAGTTCCACTGACATACTCACTGAGCATCGGACAAACCGGTCAGATTCATAACATTTTGATTTGTTTACTCTATTGGTTACTATTAAACATATTTTAATGCATAAACCTTTCCATTCTGCCGTTGCTTTTTATTGACCTGAATTTCTGCAACCAAAATTTAATGTTAACCAAATAAAACATCTATGAATCTAAAGAAGAAAGCAGTATTCTTGTCTTGTGCAGGATTGTCTGTGCTTGCTTACAGTTCGCCTCAGATGTTTGCTGCTGACCCGGTGGCTGCCGGTCAGGCTACACAAGCTGAGAGTCAAGTTCACGGTACTATCACTGATGCAAACGGTGAGCCGCTCATTGGCGCGACTGTCTTAGTGAAAGGCACTCAAAAAGGTACCGCTACCGACATTGACGGTAACTATGTGGTCAAAGCGAAGCCGGGCGACATACTGGTGGTCAGTTATGTCGGCTATGTGCCTTCAGAAGTAAAGGTGGGCAACTCTCCTGTGCTCAACATCGAGCTTCAGGAAAATGACAACAGCCTTGACGAGCTTGTTGTGGTGGGCTACGGCACACAGAAAAAGAAACTTGTGACCGGCGCTACACTTCAGGTGTCAGGCGACCAGATCGCACAGATGAACACATCGAATGCTCTCTCCGCCATGCAGTCAAACGCTCCCGGTGTGCAGATCACGCAGTCTTCCACACAGCCGGGTAAAGGTTTTAAGGTGAACATCCGCGGTATGGGCACCATCGGCGAGTCTTCTCCTCTGTTGGTTATCGACGGAATCGTTTCCGGCACAGCCAACGACGGCCTTAACGGCATCAACCCTAACGACATCGAGACTATCGACGTATTGAAAGACGCCGCGTCGGCTGCCATCTATGGTGCGCGTGCCGCCAACGGCGTAATCCTCGTGACCACAAAGCAGGGCAAGGAGGGTAAAATGTCTATCACTTATGACGGATTCGTGGGCTGGTCAAACCCATACCGCCGTCCGGGCTCTCTCAACGCCCAGCAGTATATGCAGGTTATAAACGAGACCAGCTACAACACTTACGGCTATTTGCCAAAATGGAGCTCACTCGTTCCGCAGTCTATACTCGACAAAGTAAACAGCGGCTGGCAGGGCGAAGACTGGTTTGAACTTTATCGCAACAAGAACGCTTTCCAGCACAGCCATGCCTTGACTCTCGCCGGAGGCAATGAGCGCAGCAAGTTCTCAATCTCTGTAAACTACAGCGACCAGGAGGGTATCCTTGGCGGCAGCAATGCTTCCGACTACAAGCGCTATGGCGGCCGCATCAATTCAGAGCATATACTTCTGAAGAATGACAGCCACAGCATCATCACTTTGGGCGAGAACGTGTCATACTGGTATCATTCAAGCCATGACCTCGCAGAGGGCAACGGCTACTGGAATATCATGCAGCCGGTCTATGCCGCCTCTCCACTTGTTCCGGCATTCCGTGAGGACGGCACTCCCACAAACTTCACTCAGGATGGCGCGGGTTGGAACTCCATGATCTTCAACAACCCTTACACCGGTTTCATCAACGGTATGTATGACTCGCTCAACCGTAACCGCGACTTCGGTGTAGGCGCGACTTTCTACTGGATTGTAGAGCCTATCAAGAATCTTAAATATCGTGGCCAGATCAATACCGGTTATAGCGCAAGCAACTATAGGAGCACCTCTAAGCCATATTCTGCAAGTTCTACATCGGCCTCTTCAAACTACGGTCTCCAGCAGAACTCTAACCAGAGCTCGAGCATGTCGATTGAGAACACTATCTCTTATGTGCTTCCCTCTTTCGGCAACCACAACATCGATGTGCTGATCGGCCAGTCTGTAGAGATGACCAACTGGTCAACAGAAATGAAGATGGCGTTCTCCGATTCTCCCGACAACCTTAATTCTCTCGTGCTCAACGGCTGGAATTTCACCATCCCGTCGAATATGGCCAATATGACAGGCTATAGCGGCTATGACAGCCCCAAGGAGGGTAGGATCGCATCATTCTTCGGACGTGCCAACTACAACTATGACGAGAAATATCTTCTCACCGCTATTGTGCGTCGCGACGGCTCCAACAACTTTGCACGCGGACACCGCTGGCATACATATCCTTCAGTTTCTGCAGGCTGGGTAATCTCCAACGAGAAGTTCATGGAGAACACCTACAACGTGCTCGACTTCCTCAAGATTCGTGCAAGCTGGGGCCAGAACGGTAACTGCCAGGTAGGCAACTTCTATTATCTCTCCAACATCGGTTTCTCGCCGACAGACTATGCCGACTACGGCTACAAGTTCAACAGTAACATGATTTCTACTGTGGAAGGTATCTATCAGACCGGCGCCTACGCCAAGAATGTTCCCAATGAAAACCTCACATGGGAAACTTCCGAACAGTGGGACCTCGGTTTCGACGCCCGTTTGCTCCAGAGCCGCCTTGCCGTTACATTCGACTGGTATATCAAGAAAACTAAAGACTGGCTCGTGCAGGCTCCTCTCAACGACATACTCGGTTATGAAGAGTCTGCCATGATCAATGGTGGCGACGTGGAGAACAGGGGTGTAGAGCTCGCACTCTCTTGGAACGACAATATCGGCGGTGATTTCCTTTATCATGTGAACGTGAACGCAGCCTACAATAGAAACCGTGTGACCCGTCTTGCCACTGCTTCCGGAAAAATCGGCGATGATGCAAGCAGCACTCTTTTCGAGAACTCCTCTTATGTATCGCTTGTTGAGGTAGGACATCCCATCGGCTACTTCAGCGGCATGAGCCACAGCGGCATATGGCAGACACAGCAGCAGATTGATGACGCGCGTGCCGCAGGCCGTCCGGTGCTTCCGTCTGCTCAGCCGGGCGACTTCATCTGGGATGACTATAACAACGACGGAGTGATCTCTCTCGACGGCGACCGTCACGAAATCGGCGACCCCAACCCAGACTGGACTCTCGGTGTCAACCTCGGATTCAGCTATAAGGGCTTTGACTTCAGCGCAGCCGGTTCGGGTGCCTTCGGAATGCAGGCAATGCAGTGCTATCGCACGGCTCTTCTTGCCAACCCGTATCTCAACTACACAGCCGACATTCTTGATCGTTGGCATGGAGCCGGCACAAGCAACACTGTGCCCCGTCTCGTTGTCGGAAGCGAGAACAACCAGTGGGTGTCTACCTACTACATGCAGAACTGCGACTACTTCAAGCTGCAGAACATCACCATCGGTTATGACTTTGCCAGCCAGTTCAAGACTCCGTTCCAGCAGCTCCGTCTTTATTGCCAGCTTCAGAACCTCTGCACAATTACAAAATATACAGGTGTAGACCCTGAAATCGGCTCAAACGGCGGCACAGACAATAACTGGATACGCGGCATCGACACAGGTCTTTATCCTTCAGCCCGTTCAGTCGTGCTTGGTGTGACCGTTAAATTCTAATCCTTAACATCAAGAGAAACAAATATAAACATGAAAAAGAATCTTTTGATCACTTTAGCCGCAGTCGGGATGCTCTCTCTCACTTCGTGTGAGGATTTCCTTGACTCGAAAAACTATACTCAGGCTAACACCGGCAACTACCCTGCGGCAGCTGCCGACCTCAATAAAGAATTGGCTGCGCTCTACGGAGTGATGAACCAATACTGCAATGACCCTCTTCAGACCCCGTGGCTCGTATGGAACATCATGTCTGACGACACCAACGGTGCCGGCGGCACAGGCGACGTGGAGGCTCATGCAATTGGCCATCTCATGACGAACAAAGCCGAACTCTACAGCGCCGCCTGGCATAATACATATGTAGGCATTGCGCGTGCTAACGCAATTATCTATTCTGTAGACGCTTTCGACTGGAGCGGCAATGAATCCACCCGCAACCAGCTTCTCGGCGAGGCTTACTTCATGCGCGGTCTTTACTACCTCTGGGGCACACAGTTCTGGGGCGATATCCCGGCATACTGGGCAGCTGCAGCTCCCGATCCCTGCCCGCAGGTGAGTGCAAAGGATGTGACTTTCCCTCATATTCTTGCTGACTTCGTTTCTGCTTCCAACCTCATGAGACACGGAGCCACCACGCCTGGCGACGGACATGCCATGAAAGGCACAGCCGAAGGATATCTTGCCCGCGCATATATGTATTATCAGGGCTTCTATAACAAGGCCGGCGAGCTTGCTTCAGCTACTCTCCCCGATGTGGCGCTTCCCGAGCAGGAGGGTGTCACAGGCCCGCTGACTAAGGCGCAGGTTGTGTCTTATCTTGAAGATTGCATCAACAATTCAGGCGCCGAGCTTATTTCAGACTTCCGTCGTCTCTGGCAGTACACAAATGAACTGACAGCTCCCGACTATGCTTATGTGAAAGACCTTGCGGATGCACAGCAATACTGGGCCGGCAACGGCAACAAGGAGCAGCTTTTCCAGGTGCAATTCTCAAACATAGCAACCTGGGACGGCACAGTTGCCATGGGTTTCACCAACATGACTTCACTTTATTGCGGCCTGCGTTGCGATGCCGACGAATCGGGTAAGGAGAATGGTGGCCCCGAGACTCTTCCTTTCGGCCAAGGCTGGGGAGAGGGTGTGTTCAACATGAACGCTGTCAACGAATGGCCTGCAAGCGACCCCCGAAAGAAAGCCACTGTGCTTGATTGCGAAACAGAACTTCAGCACTTTGCATACACGACTACTTGTTCTGAGGAGACCGGAAAGTACAATAAAAAATTGCTTCCGATCACTTGCACGCAGACAACATGGGGAGACCATACAGACGCTTATACTTGGTGGGGTGTTTTCCGTAAAAATAACACTACAGTTGCTAACTCAAATAAAAACTCTTTCCAGGGTGACCACTTTGCAGATATTATCTTGCTTCGTCTTTCCGACGTGATGCTGATGCATTCCGAGCTTACAGGCAATCCGGAAATGATGAACAGGGTGCAGGCTCGCGCCGGGGTTGCCAAGACCGGATACAGCTGGCAGAACATAAAGGACGAGCGCCGCTGGGAGTTCTTCGGCGAGGGCATACGTTTCAATGACCTGCGTCGCTGGTCGGGCATAGATGGCGGTGAGAACTGTGAGGCTGCCTTGGCTCTTGAGAAGCAGAACGGTTCTAAAGTGAACTATACCGGACGCTGGACAACAATGCACCATGCCTCTTCTTCATGGGCAAAGCGTTATGCGCAGACAAACGGTTTCCTTCCCATACCTCCGGGACAGATCAATATCATCAACAACCCCGAGGTGTTGAAGCAGAATCCGGGATGGGGATCTGATGCAAGCGACTGGAATATGATATCAACACCTGTTTACTAATCCATTAAACGAAATCTGAAATGAAAAAAACACTATTGATATTGGGTCTGGCAGGTGTCATGTTCACCGCTTGTGACCCGGTAATGGATAAAGGCACATACGAATCGACAACAATAACCTCTGAAAACTTTCTGAATGGTGCGACCTTCACTCAGTTTGATAAGGTTATTGCTGACGACGGCACAGAGAGCTATGTGCCTTCAGAGACCGGCAACTATATTCAGTATGATTTCTCCAATGTGCCGGCAGTCACAATTTCCTATATTGATAAAAATGGGGAGACGAAAGTCCTTTCATATGGTCGTGCGGGAGGCTTATTCTACTATTTGCCCTCACGCGGAAGCGAACCGTTGCAGACTCTTTATTTCTCTTATATCAATGCCGACGGCACAGAGGTTGTTGCCGAGAAGCAGTTCACTCTTAAAGTGGCTCAGGCACTTGAGCCTGCAGTGGAGATTCTCGTCTCTGACAAGGGCGTTAAGAAATGGAAATGGATGCCGACAGAAGTGAACGGCGGCGCCGTATGGGGCAATGGCGCCTACTGTGAAGGCGAGCAGGACGGCAGTCTTGCCATCAATGGCTCATGGTGGGGCTGTGGTGTAGAAGACGGCACATGTCCTGACAAGTTCAGCGGCCAGGCTAATCACGCCGGCGACAGATATGAACAGGTTAAGGGTGAAACCTATTCGCTCTCTTACATGGAGTTCAATGAAGATGGTTCGCTTATTGCCTATGATGATAAAGGGAATGTTGTCAACACAGGCTCTTTCAGCATAAAGAATTATGACCAGAACAAGATTACAAATCAGGAAAAGTTCTCTCGTGGCACACTTGAGACTTCAGAGGGCGCTATTCTGTGGCCATTTGCCATCAACCAGAATGGTCTTCAGCCTACAATATTCGATGTTGGCTATCTTGACGCAGGTCGCATGGTGCTCCTCTACTCTGTGAGCGGAGATGCCTGGAGCGAATGCACATGGTGGTCGTTCATGAGCGACGACGACCCTGCGATTCTCGCCACTCACGAATGGCGCTGGAAACCCACAGAGGTTAATGGCGGTGCAGTTTGGGGCAATGGCGGCTACTGTGCAGGTTCTCAGAACGGCACCGGCGCTATCAACGGCGCATGGTGGGGCTGCGGTGTAGAAGACGGCACATGTCCTGACAAGTTCAGCGGCCAGATGCAGCACGCCGGCGCTTCATATATAGCCGGTGAGGAATACTCTACATCAAAGATGGTGTTCAATGCTGATCAAGCCACAATCACATTGTTCGATAAAGACGGCAAACAGATCCGTCAGGGTTCATACTCTGTAGACTTGACACCGAATCCTGATAAATTCAGCATCGGAACCCTCAACACTTCTGCAGGTGCAATCCTTTGGCCGTTTGCCATCAATCAGGGTGGTATGGAGCCGACATCATTTGAAATCGGTTATTTAGGCTCTGATGCAATGGTGCTTATCTTTGCTCCTGAAGGAACGGATGCATATGGAGAATGCACATGGTGGTCGTTCGGTAAGTAATCTTTGAACATTCTATTACTAAAGATGCGCATTATTATAATGCGCATCTTTTTTTAACGTTTAAGTTGTATCTAATATATTTATTAAAATGAGAATACTTCTGTATCTTCTGTCTGTCGTTGCCTGTGTCGGAATGGTGTGCTGCTCAGAAGGCGGCGAGCGTTATGTTGTGAAAGGATCGACATCGCAGTCACGTCTCAACGGAAAAAAGGTGTATTTAGTTCCTTATGGCAATCCAGAAATTGTAGACAGTTTAGGTGTGGATTCAACGGTTATAAAAGACGGTAAATTTGAATTCAACGGACAAAAAGGTGAATTTCTTGCACGTGTCACAATAGAGATGAAGCACCGCTATGGCACACAGGATCTTCTAATCGTGACCGAGCCGGGAGAGATTTCTGTAGTGATTGACAGCGTGTCGTCGGCCGGCGGCACTCCGCAAAACGAGGTGCTGCAGTCGTGGAAAGGGCTCAAGGAGAATCGCGACAGGGTGCATTGGAATCAGTCGCAGCATATCAAATATCTTCAGGAGCAAGGCGACACAGTCTATGCCAATTCTCTTGCTGATTCGCTGAAAAACTTCAACGAACATTATCTTAAACAAGTGCACGGCATGATGCGAGAGCTCGGTAGCGGCACAGCCTACGATTTTCTCCATCAAAGATATGGCGATCCGCAATAACTCAATTCATCATTCATAACTCATCATTCATCAAAAGTTCCCTTGCATATCTTGCCAATTATCTGTATCTTTGTTAAAAATATACCATTCAGACATCATGACAAAAGAAATCCGGAATGGAGACGCTGCAAAATCTTCATCGTTATCAAGATATATCCATGTAGGTATTTTTTCTGCTATCACGGTAATCCTATATTATTTCTGGGCAGTTCCCTATCGCGCAGCCCTCAACTACAGAGAGCAACTTCAGTTGTTCCAGACAACGCGCACATATTTCGAAGACCTCATCGGAAGACCCGGAGGCCTGTCTGCTTATATAGGTGAATTTCTCACCCAATTTTTCAACAACTTCTGGATCGGGGCTGCCGTAATGACAGGGCTTTTGCTGTTGGTAATGCTTCTATGTTATCTGACAAGCAATCGCTTCGCTCCTTCATCACCGAAATCCACAAATCTTGTGCTTTCATTGACACCTTTGATATCACTTCTGATGTTCTTAGGGAACCCGGATGTCACTTTAACTTTCGTGGCAGCCCTGTCAATTTCTCTTGCGGGAGCATATCTCTTCACATCAATTATAACTGACCATAAAAAAGTTATAATAAAATATTTACTGATGATGGGCGGCACAACTGTCATCTATTGGCTGACAGGGGCTGCAACAATTATATTTACGATCCTTATCATAGCATACGCTTTCAGAGACAAGCGGAATTCAATTCCCTGCAAAGTGATCTTTGCATTGGTTTCATTGATATGTCTCGCCGCAAATGTTTATATATGGTCACTTTTTCTACCATATCCGCTCAGTTATCAGCTTATAGGGATCGGCTACACAATGATGCCCGACAGACTCGATGTCTGGCAGATAATAGTCGAAGCTCTTTGCGTTATAGTCCCGGTCTTGGCATTATTATTTGCCAAGCTGCCGCAAAAAGTCACCATACCCACACTGATAGGCGTAGAAGTTTTAGCAGTGATAATCTTTTATCCCAAGGCTTACGACGAGATCGCGTATCGGCTGATTGACTATGACTATATGGTGAGGGCTAACGATTGGCAAGGTATTCTCAGTTATTCCGACGTTCATGACCCGGAGCTACCGCTCAGTGTGAGCGCCACCAATCTTGCCGCCGGAATGACAGGGCAGCTTGATGCCTGTGCGTTTAATTACTTTCAGCACGGCCCGGAAGGTCTGATGCCGCCTTTTGCAAAAGAGACTCTTTCATCGTGGACCACCGGTGAAATCTTTTTTCAGCTCGGAATGATCAACAGTGCGCAGCGTTTCTATTTTGAAGGGATGGAGGCTATTCCAAACTATAACAAGAGCAGCAGGGCTGTGAAGCGACTGGCCGAAACAGCTATCATAAGAGGGGAATACACCCTGGCTGAAAAATATATGAATATACTTAAAAACACGCTGTTTTATAATAAATGGGCACAACGCAATCTTGACCTGATAAAAGATAAAAGCTCGGTGGAGAATCATCCTTACTACGGGGCAATCCGCAAAAAGATGATAGATGAGGATTATCTTTTCAGCGAAGGGGAGCTCGACAAGACTTTAGGACAGCTTTTCATGAAAGACCCCGGAAACAATCTTGCGAAGCAATATCTGATTCTGTATCCCTTGCTGCAGCGCGACCTCAATAAGTTCGCGCAATATATGGGGGTTGTGGCGGAAGCGCAGCCGAACTATAATCCTTTGCTTGCTCAACAGGCATTGGCTTTTATCTCCATGAAAAACGGTCAGCCGATACCTCAGAACATAGTTCCCCCTGTGGTGGAACAATCGCTGAGAGAGTTTGCCCGGGCATGGACAAGCAAGAATCCGTCTCTGATAGAGCCTCACCGCCGCACGCTCTATTATTATCTTTTGTCGGAAAACTAAACTTCCAATCTTGATAAATATTGTTTATGATGAAATACAAGATACTCTCCTTGCTGATATCCCTGACTCTTCTGGGATGCGGCAACAAGCCGGATAACGTGGAAAAGGTGGCCTCCATGCCTCCCATTTTTCCCGACTACGTTGGCGTGACCATACCTGTGGAGATCGCTCCTCTCAATTTTGCCGTTGTCCCTGCCAATGGGGAGGCAGACCGTGTGGATGTGACTGTGAAAGGCGCCGACGGCAATGAACTTCACACAAACGGGGAATTTGCAAAGTTCGATATCGACAAATGGCATAAGCTCACGGCCGGGAACAAGGGAAAGGAACTGACAGTGACAGTATGTGCTAAAATAGCCGGCAAGTGGGTGCAGTATGATGACTTCACTATCAGCGTGAGCCAGGCTCCTCTCGACCAGTGGGGGCTCACATACCGCCGCATCGCCCCGGGATATGAGGTATACAGCAAGATGGGCATATATCAGAGAGACCTCGGAAATTTTGATGAATTCGCGATAATTGAAAACACCATGACCGACGGGCAATGCTATAACTGCCACACTTCAAACCGCACAAACCCGAAAGATTTCGTGTTTCATGTGAGAGGGGAGCACGGGGCCACAATGGTGGCTAAAAACGGTGAATGCACATGGCTCAAAGCATCCAGTGACGCGCTCGGAGGCTCGATGGTGTATCCTTACTGGCATCCGGCGGGACGTTATTGCGCATTCTCGACCAACCAGACCAGGCAAGGCTTCCATATGTCGGGCGATAAGCGCCTGGAGGTGTTCGACCTGTCGTCTGACGTGCTTGTGTATGACACGGAGAAGAATGAGATACTCCTCGACACTCTCCTCAACACAAAGGCATGGTCTGAAAACACTCCATCGTTCTCACCCGACGGAAAGTGGCTATATTTCACCACTTGCCTTCAGCAGGAATACCCTTTGAAGCATAAAGATGAAAAATATAATCTCTGCCGGATAGCATTCGATGAGGCCGCAGGGCGTTTCGGGGAGAATGTTGACACACTTTTCAATGCCGTAGCCATGGATAAAAGCGTAACCTGGCCTCGCCCTTCCTACGATGGCAAATATATGCTGTTTACACTCAGCGACTACGGATATTTCAGCATATGGCACAAGGAGTCTGACCAATGGCTGCTCAACCTCGCCACCGGTGAGGCGCGTCCCGCAGAGGAAATCAACAGCGCGGAGGCCGACAGTTTCCATAACTGGAGCGACAACAGCCGATGGGTGGTGTTCACCTCCCGCCGCCATGACGGGCTTTATTCCCACCTCTACCTGACAGGGATGGGCGACAACGGACGGTTCACAAAGCCGTTCCTTCTTCCGCAGGAGAATCCTAAAGAGTATTACCAACAGTCGCTTTTCTCATTCAATACTCCCGACTTCACAAAGAGGAAGGTGGACTTCAACAGTCGTGAAGCTGTGAACGCTATCCTGTCTGACGAGCGGGTGGCGACTAAAGTTAAATAACTCCCTCCGCTGATTGACCTCGCGGATAGATAGTGGATGTCAGCGTGAAAAACAATCAAAAAATGCTGAAAAGAAGAAATATAATTATTATTGTCATTAGCCTGGCTTGTTGCGTCGCGCTTGCCATGTTCTATGCCACGGCCTATCGGTCGCATATTCTGTGGCAGGAACAAAACCAGATATTTCTGAACACGTCTCATTGGATTGCGACGTATTTCAGCAAGCCTGCATGGCTCGGGTGTCTTTCCGGCGACTGGCTCACGCAGTATTTCCACAACCCTGCGGCCGGGGCGGTAATACTGACTCTCGTTATTGCTTATTGCACAGTGTGTTTTGGAATCGGTGTGCGCCGCATGTTTCCGGTGATTGCCACATCCGTTCTGTCGTGTCTTTTTGCAATCCTGCTTATCGCCTGCTCGATGACGGCATCGACAACAATGAGTTTCTTTATGTGTGTGGCAGGGGGCCTTACATTAGGATTAGCGCGTGTGCAGATCCGTTATGGCAAAAAACATGGTCTTGACATATCTCCGCTATTGGTCATTCCTGCTTACTGGGCATTCGGATTCGGAGCTCTGATTTCAGCCGCATTCATGATAGCCTTTTCTTCCAGACGCGCCCTTCAGAACAGGGGGGACAGGAGCCTGTGGCTCTCTGCGTTGTGCGCGGCTGTTTTTGCCGCCGCCACGCCGGCTGCGCTATGTGGCTTTTATGCCTTGCCTTATGCAAAGGGTTTGCTTTATCCCGGAATATCCGAGCCGTCCTTTCCTGATTTTGAACATGAGGAGCGCCTTGCAATAGCAGACGCATTTTTCAGCGGAAATCATGAAAGGGCCAAGCAGCTTGCCTTGAATGCCGCTTCTCCCAACGACATTTCCGCGTTTTATTACTATCTGTCGAGCGCGTTGCAGGATTCCCTCCCTGACAATTTGCTGAAATATGAGGTGAAGAGTCTTGGCACACTCACCACCATTGGCGATAAAACACCTCTGCCGGTCATAAACATGATGAACGACTTGTATTATGAACTCGGCGACATGACCTATGCCGAACGTGCGGCAATGATGAGGAACGTGTTCTCTCCGCGCAACCGCAATGTGCGCATGATACGCCGTCTTGCAGAAATCAATCTTGTGAGCGGCGACACACTTGCCGCCCTCAAATATCTGCGAATCCTTGGCCGCACCCATGCCTATGCCGAATGGAGCAGAGAGCATATGCCGGGAAAGGCATATGCGGAGGTAGAATCTGAAATAGCTCGACGCAGGGCGCTCTCCAATAGTAAAGACAATATACGTCTTGGCGACAACTGCCGCAATATCCTGCTGGAACTCCTTGAGTCGAATCCTAAGAACATTGTGGCTCTTGACTATCTTCTCTGCACGGATCTCCTGCTGAAGGATATGGACACTTTTAAGATGGACTATGACACTTATTGCATGTCGAAAGGGTCGCCCAGATATAAAGATCTCTATCAGGAGGCTTTGATGATCTATCTTGCCGGAACGGAGGCTTCGCAGGAGGAATGGGACCGCTATGTAGTGCCGGGGCCTCTGTTTGAGTCATTCCGCCGCTACAGCAGCCGGAGGGGAGACCCGGCTTTCAGAGGCACATACTGGTATTATTTCGACAAACAATGACCGCAAAGATGAAAATCAAATATATCTTGCCGGCGGTGTTGGCCGGCCTTTTGGCGGCCTGCACGCCTTCGCCTGAAAATGTGGGCGAATCTGAGGCGCTGCCCCCTATATATCCCGATTATGTAGGAGTGACAGTGCCACAGAACATAGCTCCGCTTAATTTCCTTCTTCGCGACAGCTGCGAGGCGCTTTATGTGACAGCCGCAGCCGGCGGCTATGAGATAAAGTCCCACAAAAAAGGGTGTGAGGCGGATTTTGATCTCCTGGAGTGGAAAAAACTTATGGAGAAGGGGGCAGGGAAGGGTATAACCGTGACCGTGACCGCGCTCATTGGTGATGACTGGATAAAATATAAGCCTTTTGAAGTAGGCGTGTCTGACGACAAGATAGATTCCTATCTCACATATAGGCTTATAGAGCCTGACTATGAGGTGTTTTCGCGTCTTCAGATAGTGGAGAGAAATATAGAGGATTTTTCAGAGCGTGTAATCTGTGACTATAACACAGTAGGCAACCGATGCATGAATTGCCACACTCACGCCCCGGGTGACGGCGACCTCTCTTTTTTATATGTGCGCGGCGAAGGGGGAGGGATGGTGCTGAACGACCATGGAAAGATTCGGCTTTTGGATTTCAAAACACCGGATATGGTGTCGGGGTCGGTTTACGCCCAATTCGACCCTACGGGGCGTTATATAGTGTTCTCTACCAATGCCATCATCCCGGCTTTCCATTCACGGCCTGAAAAGCGTCTGGAAGTGTTCGACACTAAGTCTGATGTCTATGTCTACGACTTGAAACAGGACAAGGTATTGCGCTCTCCGCTTCTTGCTGATTCAACTCGCCTGGAGACATTTCCGACTTTTTCAAGCGACGGCGACGCAATCTATTATTGTGTGGCAAATGGCCCGGTTCGACCTTCGGCTATCGACAGCGTTCACTACAGCCTGTGTCGCATAGGCTTTGATCCGAAACTCGGTAAATTAGGGGCTAAAACCGACACCATAGTCAGCGGCATTCCGGGGAGGAGCGTGAGCCATCCAAGAGTGTCGCCCGACGGGAAACGCCTGCTCTACACCGTTTCTGACTTCGGCACTTTCCCGATATGGCATCGTGAGGCTGATCTTCAGATGATTGACCTTGGCAGCGGAAAAATTGACACCCTTCAGGTGGTGAACAGTGAAATGAGCGACACTTATCACAGTTGGTCATCTACGGGCAGATGGTTTGTGTTTGCCAGCAAGCGGGATGACGGTCTTTACGGGAAACCGTATTTCGCCCATGTCTCTGCCGACGGCAAGGTTTCAAAACCGTTTCTGTTGCCACAGAAGTCGCCTTCTTTTTATGATGACAACCTAAAATCATTTAACGTGCCCGACCTCGGGCCGGCGGCGGTGTCGTTTATGCCACGCGATGTTGCGTCAGCCATATCCGAAGGGAAATAAAAAACGGCCGGAATCTCTCCGACACCAAGATTTAAGTAAAGCGAGATGATACAGACAAAAATATTAGAGGCTTCGGGAGGAAAGCGCGAGGCCCACGCCATAATCACAATCGACGACCCTGCTCTCACGTTTGAAAGCCAGCTCGAAGAAATATTGAGACAATATGAGGATGTGAGGGATTCTTTGGGGCAGGATATGCAGCCGGTGTTCCGCCGATGGTTTCTCAGCGATGCCGTAAACCGGCAGCCATTGCTTCCCGACGACGGCGAGTGTGCCACGTCTGTAGTGGAGCAGCCGCCGTTGAGCCTGACAAAGGTTGCCCTGTGGGTCTGGATGATTGAAGGCGCAGTGGTGAACCGGTTGTCTGACAGGAGATATGCTGTAGAGGCGTTCGGCCACACCCATGTTTTCGAGGGGGGATGCGTGCGTCCGGGAATGGCTCCCTGCGATGCTATGTATTCTATGCTTAACTCCACCGATGAGGCTTTGGCGCTCAGAGGCGGGAGTCTTCTTGAAAGCTGCGTGCGCACATGGATTTTCGTTCAGAATGTAGATGTTGACTATGCGGATGTGGTCGGAGGCCGCAATCAGGCTTTCAAGGAGCTGGGGCTCACTCCGGCCACAAGATTTATAGCCAGCACCGGCATCGGCGGCCGACAGGCAGACCGCGCTGCCGCCGTGGCGATGGACACATATTCCGTGATCGGGCTGAAAGAGGGGAGCATGAGACAAGTAAACGCTCCGGACTATCTCAACCCGACGTATGAATATGGAGTGGCCTTTGAAAGGGCCACAAGTGTTGATTATGACGACCGCCGCCACCTTTTCATATCAGGAACGGCAAGCATTGACAACAAGGGGGATGTGGTGTGGCCCGGTGATATTCGCCGGCAGACCCTTCGCATGTGGGAGAATGTCGGCTCGCTTCTTGAGGCCGCCTCTTTCGGATGGGAGGATGTAGGTCAAATACTTGTGTATCTGCGCGACCCTGCTGACTATGCAGTGGTCAAAGCCATGTTTGATGAGAGATTCCGTGACATTCCCTGCGTAATTCTCCTTGCCCCTGTTTGCCGACCCGGATGGCTTGTAGAGATGGAGTGCATGGCTATGAGGAAGGTATGAAGATGAGAGGGGAAATGCTGTGGAGGAATCCGGCGTCTCTAATGCTCCATGTTTCATTTCTTGTTGTCTTGGCGGGGGCAATTTGCACATGGCTCTTGCAGCAAAGGGGTGTCGTAAGGCTCTCTCCCGGGGAAAAGGTGGTTGAGTTCCGGTCTGCGAAAGGGGAGTTGCTGCCGCTTCCCGCCGTTATGGAGCTCGACAGTTTCAGAGTGGAGTATTATCACGGGGGTATAGCCCCGCGCGACTACATTTCTTATCTGAAATTGGGAGGAAGGCCATGCCAGGTCTCCATGAACAATGCTTTAGAGACGGAAGGGTATATTTTTTGCCAGTCGGGATATGACTACGACGGTTCATCGATTCTGTCGGTCAACCATGATCCTTTGGGTATAACGCTTGTTTACACCGGTTTTTTGATGTTTGCAGTCTCCGGATTGTGGGTGCTTCTTTCTCGCCGGTGCAAATGGCGCTCACTGTTGCGGAGGCTTTCATTATTGCCCCTGCTTGCCATACCCGGCACCATGTCGGCGGCTAACACGGCGATGGCTGAACTCAACGAAAAGGCCGGATGGGAGCAGATATACAGCAGTGTCCCGTTCACTACTTTGATTTTCATACTGTTGTTCTCAGGTGCCGCCATGTCTTTTCTTGCTCTTTCCGGCAGCGGGATGCCTCGAAAATTATCAGGATTTATATTGGTGTCTGCGATGGCTCTCTCTGCATCCTGTTTCATATTGCACTGGGCGCTATCCGGGCACATTCCCCTCTCCGACACCTATGAAACACTCCTGTTTGCTGTCTTGGCGCTTGAACTGCTTATCCTTCTTGCCTGTAGGAAAGATATTATTCTCAGAGGAATCGCTATGACATTTGCCGGGGCATTGGCTTTGGTGGCGCATCTGATAGAAGAGAGCCCGTTTGAGGCCCCGTTGGCTCCGGTGCTCAATTCACCGTGGCTGTCAATACACGTCTCGCTTGTTATGACCGCTTACGCATTGTTTGGATTGACCTTTGTGGCGGCGGCAACTGCCATCATATCCCCGAATACAGAAAAAAGAATGCACGTCATATCGCTCGCCGCGCTATATCCGGCAGAGTGGCTGCTCGGGCTCGGCATAATCACCGGAGCCGTATGGGCCAACACATCATGGGGCCGATACTGGTCATGGGACCCCAAAGAGACTCTGGCGCTCCTAACCTTCATCATATACGCTCTCCCCCTCCACGGCAAACCCCCTCGCCATAGCCATAATTCTCACCACAATAGCACTTCTCACCACTTCCACCGTTCCCTCCACAATAGCCATCCTCTTCACAGCAGATATTCTTTCTTCCGCACAACTCGCCGCTATCACATCTACATGCTTCTGGCAATCTTGTCGGTAGCCGCCACATACTTCGGAATAAACTACCTCCCCTCCCTCCACTCCTACAGCTAACAATCCCAATGCAATATACGTTAGCAGTGAAGGCAATTGATTTTTGTTATTGCCGGTTGCGGGAATTGATGCGGGCTCGGTACATTTGTTCTTTAATACCGCCATTTTTGAGGAAATCGGTTTTGATTTTATCTATCATCTTGTCGAGCATAGATATTGTCTGATGAATTAGGGTGAGCATGAGGTTGCAGTATTCTTCATCTCCCATTTTGGGGATGAGAGATGTGTAGTAGCCGGTGTCGTTATGCTCTTTGCAGGTTGTAAGGAGGCGTGGATATCGGGGATTGGAGTTATCCCAGATTGAAATTTTTCTAGTTCGCATATAATCCTCGTAGTCGTTCAATAGTTCATGGAGGCTCCCTCTGGCCACACAAAAAAGTTTAATCTCCATTTCCGCAGAGGATGCGGCGTCTGTTCTTCCTTCCACAATGTTTTGCTTTCCTGAGCGAGCGGCCTGCAGCATTTGATCGTATGTGCGGTCAGATTTTGCTATATGTCCTTGAAGAAAATAATATGTCATGTCATAGATGGCTTCGGCTTTCTGAAAGACATATAGTTTTCTGTAGCTGCTTTTGGGTTTTGCAAAATCGTTGGAATCCATGATTATAGATTTTAGAGAGTTATTATTAATTGGAATTGCTAAAATGGATATAATAGTCATTTTAGGGGATGGTTCAGGCGGCGGGGTTGGATTCCATTTGGGTGAGTATGGCGAGGGCCTCGCTCACGGTGTCTACTTTGTCGATGAGGATGGATCTCTTCCCTTTTATCTCACGAATCTGGCATCTCATGGGGTTTTGCTGAAGGTAGCCGAGCACTTTGCCGAATGCCTGGCTCTGATAGTAGGCTTTATTGTCGTCGCCTACGAAGTATACTCTCATTTTTCCACCTTTCAGGGCAAGCCTCTCAATGCCGAGGCGGCGTGCCGCCATTCGCAGGGGCACAACTTTTATAAGCTCTTCTGAAATCTGTGGAATCGCGCCGAAGCGGTCGCGAAGATGAGTGCGGAACATCTCAATCTGTTCCGGGGTCTCCATGTTGTCGAGCTGCTGATAAAGACTGATGCGTTCGCTCTCCTGCGGCACATAGTCGGGTGGCAGGCGAAGCTCAAGGTCGCTTTCGATTGTGCAGTCGGCCACAAATTCTTCCTCTTTGCCTCCGGCAAGTTCGTCGAACTCTTCTGCAAATTCCTCCGTTTTAAGTTCAAGCACCGATTCTTTAAGAATCTTCTGATAAGCCTCATATCCGAGGTCGGCTATGAATCCGCTCTGCTCCGCGCCCAAGAGGTTGCCGGCTCCGCGAATGTCGAGATCCTGCATGGCTATGTGGATTCCGCTTCCGAGGTCGCTGAAATTCTCTATGGCCTGCAGACGTCGCCGCGCCACAGGGGTCAGAGGGTTTCCGGGAGGCACGAGAAGATAGCAGAAAGCTTTCTTATTGTTGCGTCCCACACGCCCGCGAAGCTGATGAAGCTCGCTGAGCCCGAAATGATGCGCATTGTTGATGAGAATAGTGTTTACGTTAGGCATGTCTATGCCGTTCTCAACAATAGTGGTGGATAGAAGCACATCGTAGTCGTGGGCGGCGAAATCAATAATGGCCTGCTCCAGTTTCTCCGGCGGCATCTGGCCGTGGGCTTTCACAATGCGTATTCCGGGCACAAGGCGCAACAGAGTGTTCTCGATAGTGTCAAGGTTCTCTATGCGGTTTGAAATGAAGAAAATCTGGCCGTTGCGGCTTAATTCAAAATTCACGGCCTCCTTAATGACATCATCGTCGAAAGTCGACACGTTGGTCACTATCGGCTGTCGGTTGGCCGGAGGGGTATTGAGCGAAGAAAGGTCTCTCGCGCCCATGAGGGAGAACTGTAGAGTGCGAGGAATTGGGGTGGCGCTCATGGTGAGCGTGTCGACATTCACTTTCAGCTGCTTTAGCTTCTCTTTCACGGCCACACCGAATTTCTGCTCTTCATCGACAATTAGGAGCCCGAGGTCTTTAAATTTCACACCCTTCCCGATAAGTTTGTGAGTGCCGATCAGGATGTCGATTTTCCCGGCTTCAAGGTCGGCAAGAATCTGCTTCACCTCCTTGGGCTTTTTGGCGCGCGATATGAACTCCACTCTCACCGGGAGTTCCTTCAGTCGCTCGGAGAAAGTGTGGTAATGCTGCATTGCGAGCACGGTTGTGGGCACAAGCACAGCAGTCTGTTTATTGTCGGCGGCAGCCTTGAAAGCCGCGCGAATGGCAATCTCAGTCTTTCCGAACCCCACGTCGCCACATATGAGACGGTCCATTGGGCGGGCAGACTCCATGTCGCATTTCACGTCTTGCGTAGCCTTCAGCTGGTCGGGGGTGTCTTCATAGATGAAGCTTGCCTCAAGCTCGTGCTGCATATAAGAATCGGGAGCAAATGCAAACCCCTTCTCCTGCCGCCTGGCGGCATAGAGGCGGATGAGGTCGCGGGCAATGTCCTTCATCTTGGTTTTTGTCTTCTCCTTCAGCTTGTTCCACGCGCCGGAGCCGAGTTTGCTGATTTTAGGAGGCACACCCTCTTTCCCTCTGTATTTGGATAGCTTGTGCAAGGCATGGATGCTCACAAGCACAATGTCGTCGTTCTGGAACAGGAGTTTTATCATCTCCTGCGGATGGCCGTTGACATCTGTCTTCACCAGGCCTCCGAACTTGGCTATGCCGTGGTCGATATGCACAATATAGTCGCCGGCCTCAATCTGCTGAAGCTCTTTGAGCGACAGGGCCAGCTTTCCGCCGCGCGCACGGTCGCTTTTTAGATTATATTTATGGAAGCGGTCGAAGATCTGATGGTCGGTGAAGAAGCAAGCCTTGGTGTCGTGGTCTACGAATCCTTCATGAAGCGTATGGTCGACAGCCACAAACGGAATCTTGTCGCCACGGTCTTCAAAAATGGCTTTCAGACGTTCATTCTGGTAGGGAGTGTCGCTAAGGATGAAAAGTGTATATCCCTCCGACAGGAATCCGGAGAAAGAGTCGGCTATGAGATTGAAATTCTTGTGATAAAGAGTCTGGAGGGAAGTGTTGAAAGAGAGCGTGGCGTCAGGTTTGAAAGAAGAGGCCACATCGGCGGCTCCCCCAAACTCCACCTGCTTCATCTTTTCGAGCCTGTTGAGGAACGCATTTCCGTCTACCCTTTTGGCGAGAGCCTGCGAGTCGCCCTCGCCGGTGACAGCCACCGCGTCAGACATAGTTTCTTCGCATATGGCGCGAATGCGTGTTTCCAGCCATTGCACTGACTGGCAGGCCACAATGGTGGATGCGTCGGCAAATTCAAGAAGGCTCACGCCGTCGTTGCCTTCAGCCTCACCTCCCGACGGGATTATCGACACCGTGTCGAGTTTCTTTTCCGAAAGCTGTGTCTCGACATTGAACACCCTTATAGAGTCGATTTCATCGTCGAAGAAGTCGATGCGGTAGGGTAGTTCTCCGGAGAATGAGTAAACATCGAGAATAGACCCTCTCACGGCAAACTGTCCCGGCTCATACACATAGTCAACCTCCTTGAAGCCGAGCTCACGCAGGCGTATTCTCACGCCTCCCATATCGGTTTTCTTGCCGGTTTTCAGATGGATAGTGTTTTCAGACAATGTTTTTGCCTGCGGCACTTTTTCAGCCAGGGCTTCCGGGCATGTCACCACCCATTGCGGGCCGTCCTTACGGTTCCAGGCGTCGAGGGTCTCTGTGCGCAGAATCTGGGAAGGGGCGTCGGTTTGCCCGTATTTTATGTCTCTTCGGAAGCCGCTTGGGAAAATAGCCGCCTGATCCTCGCCGGCAATCCGGCATAGGTCATGATATATGTAGCCGGCGGCATCGATGTCGTCGGCTACAATCAGTAAAGGGCTTTTTCTTCTTTTCAGGGCTGCGAACAGCATGGCCGGGGCGCTTCCGCGCAATCCGGAGAGAGCAATCCTTGCCACCTTTTTATCGTCGAGCAAGGCTTCGAGAGCCTTGACGCGGGCCGGGGTTGCAAAAATATTGTCGGCTTCCTTGAGTTTCATTCTTTAATTTCCAAGTATTTTAGCGAGTTCGGCTTTGTCGGACAGAATCTCCTCAGCCTTTTTCAGAGCCGGGTCGCTCTTGAGATCCTGGATAATCTTCCCTTTGTCGTAATAATATCTGCTTGCAATCTCCGCCCCGAGATATTCCGACACCTCGCTCCTCTTGTTGTCGAGGTCGCGATTCAGGTTGTGGGTAAGCAGCGGAGTCAGAGCGTCGAGGACGGCGGTGGTCTCCTCGTTAAGATACCCCTCCTCTTCGGCCGTCTTTCGCAGTTCCTTTACAAGCTCCTCACACACTTTGTCATATTTCAGCTTCTCAGGGTCGATGCTCTTCTTAAACTCATCGTAGATTTCGTCGGTGATTTCAAAATCCCATGCAGCGGGGATTGAAGGGTGGGTGTTGGCATATCTGTTGGCGAAATCATACGTCCAGTTGTCGCGCACGAGATTGAATGTGAGCCGGCTCAGCTGCCCCCAGTCTATTTCCACGTCCGGTTTCAGTCCGCCCCCGTCGCGCACCTCGCGGCCATGCAGGGTCTTATAGACATTTGTGAGAGAATCCGGGGTGCGGGCCACCGACCCGTCGGGGTTTCGGTGGGAATAGTCAAGAGCCTGGATAAGTCGGCCTGACGGGATATAGTATTTAGCCACAGTCACTTTGAGCAATCCGTCGTAGGGGAGTTGCAGAGTGCTTTGCACCAGACCTTTCCCGAAACTTCTCGAGCCTAATAGCACGGCCCTGTCGAGATCCTGAAGGGCTCCGGCCGTGATTTCCGCCGCAGACGCGGAGCCTCCGTCGATGAGCACGGCGAGAGGAATGTCGGGGAAGATCGGAGTGTGGGTTGTTTTATAAATCTTCTCGGTGGAAGAGTCACGCCCGCGAGTGCGCAGCACCTCTGTGCCCTTCGGCACAAAGTTTCCTACGATGTCGACGGCCTGTTCCAGAAGGCCGCCGCCGTTTCCGCGCAGGTCGAGCACAATCTTGTCGACCGCCGGATTCTTTTTGAACGCCTCAAGAGCCTCGCGCACATCCTTTCCGCTTTGAGATATGAACGAGGTGAGACGAATGTAGCCGGTGTTGCCGTTGATCACATCCCAGTAAGGCACTGACGGCTCTCCAAGTTTTCCGCGAACCATGTCGAAGGTGAGAATGGAGTCGGTCACGTATGGTCGCTGCACCGTTACTTTGAGCGGAGTTCCTGCAATGCCGCGCAATAGTTTTGTCACAGCCTCTGAGCCCATCTTGGAAGTGTCGGTTGTGTCGACGCGAATAATCTTGTCGCCGCTCCTCAGGCCGGCGGTAGCCGCCGGCGCGCCTTCCATAGGGTAGGAAATGAAAGAAGACCCGTCGCGCTCCATGATGAAGCTTCCGATTCCGCCGTAGTCATATTCGCCTGTGGTCATCTTGGTCAGGTCGGCCCTTGCCTCGGAGTCGTAATACACCGTGTATGGGTCTATTGTGGAGAGCAAGGCGTTGACGGCGGCGTCGAAAGCCTCCTTGGGCCGGATGGTGTCGACGTAGTTCATTTCCAGTTCCTTCACGATGGCGTTGAAGGTGTTGAGATTGCGGCTCACGGCGGCGTCATGGCTCGACGCCGGCTCGGAGGCGGCAGCTCCCGACGCAATCAGGAGGCCAAGTGATAAGATGTGTGCTCTTAGGGTCATGTGTGGAGATTTATCGTGTTAAAAGAGGGGGGCGCGATGCCCCTCGGGGCGTAACCGCCTCACGAATATTAACATTCGTTAGAGGGCCACGGTTTATTTTCACCCTTCATTTGCTTCCACCACAGGGGCGTGGGGATAGTCTACGGTGAAATGCAGGCCACGGCTTTCCTTCCTTTCGCGGGCCTGTCGCATTATAAGATAAGCTACGTTTATAATGTTGCGGAGCTCGCAGAGCTCACGGCTTGGCTTGCTCACTTTGAAGAGTTTTTCGGTCTCTTCATAGAGAATGTCGAGGCGGTTCCATGCGCGGTCGAGGCGCAGGTCGCTGCGCACAATGCCCACATAGTAGCCCATGATCTGATTGACTTCTTTAGCCGACTGAGTGATAAGCACCATCTCTTCCGGATGCGCGGTGCCTTCGTCGTTCCATTCAGGCACATCCGACCGGAAGTCATACCCTTTTATCGATTCAGCCGCATGTTTAGCCGCAGCGTCGGCATAGACCACGGCCTCTATCAGAGAGTTGCTTGCCAGACGGTTTCCTCCGTGAAGGCCGGTGCAGCTGCATTCGCCAATGGCATACAGGCGCTTGATCGACGACTCTCCGTTGAGGTCAACCTTTATGCCTCCGCAGAGATAGTGGGCCGCCGGGGCCACGGGAATCATGTCTTTCGTTATGTCGATTCCGAGAGAAAGGCATTTCTCGTAGATGTTGGGGAAATGGCGCCTGGTTTCTTCCGCGTCTTTGTGGGTGACGTCGAGATAAACGTGGTCTGTGCCATGGAGTTTCATTTCGGAGTCGATGGCGCGGGCCACTATGTCGCGAGGCGCGAGCGACAGGCGAGGGTCATATTTCTGCATGAACTCTTCGCCGTCGAGATTTCGCAGCACGGCTCCGTAGCCGCGCATTGCCTCTGTGATAAGAAACGAGGGGCGGTCGCCGGGATGATAAAGGGCAGTGGGGTGGAACTGAATGAATTCCATGTCTTTGACGGTGCCTTTTGCGCGATACACCATTGCGATTCCGTCGCCTGTGGCTATGAGCGGGTTGGTGGTGGTGGTGTAGACTGCGCCCACGCCTCCTGTGGCCATTACGGTTATTTTTGCGAGGAAAGTGTCAGTCACTCCTGTGTGCTCATTGAGAATATAGGCTCCGTAGCAGGTGATGTCGGGAGTGCGGCGGGTCACGATTTTTCCGAGATGATGCTGCGTGATAATCTCGAGGGCGAACCTGTCTTCAAAGATTTCGATATTAGGGTCCTGCTTCACCTGCTCCACGAGGCTTTGCTGTATTTCGGCTCCGGTGTTGTCGGCATGGTGGAGGATTCTGAACTCTGAGTGCCCCCCTTCTCGGTGGAGGTCGAAAGAGCCGTCGTCTTTTTTATCGAAGTCAACACCCCATCCGATAAGCTCGCGAATCTGAGAGGGGGCGTTCTTCACCACTTTTTCCACGGCGGCCGGGTCGGATAGCCAGTCGCCGGCTATCATAGTGTCTTTGATGTGCTTGTCGAAGTCGTCTACCTCCAGGTTGGTCACGCTTGCCACGCCGCCCTGGGCGAAGAATGTGTTGGCCTCGTCGAGAGAAGACTTGCATATGATAGCCACCTTGCCATTCTTGGCGGCCTTTAGAGCGAAACTCATGCCGGCTATGCCCGAGCCGATCACGAGATAGTCATATCTGTAAACCATATTCAGATTATTTACAAGTTTATCCCGCTCCCTCCTAAGGAGAGCGGGAATCCGGGGCAAGCGCGGAACATAGCAATTTCGCCGGATGCCTATCAATTTACAAAATTAATAAAAAATTTAGATGCCTAATAATAAATTAATGAGTATTTCAGGTTCAAACATAAAAATGATTTCTTCGAAATCTGCATATAGGGCAACTTGTCTTGACAATAAAATAGTTTTTGTAAATCTTTTGTTTCATTTTTTATTGCGAGACAGCAATCTTGTACGCCCTCCCGTTTATTGAGATGAGGTATATGCCCGCTCTCTCCACAGGTATGTGTACAGCCCCGCCGCCGGAAATATTGTCATAGACGACCCTTCCGTCAGCGGCCGCCATCATTATCCTGTCACCGCAGGCAGTGCCCCCGATGGCGACAGCCCCATTGGCGGCGTGCACGCTGCATCCGGCGCTCTCTGTCCCCTTAATGCCGCTGACTCCCGGCACTTCCATTACGCTCTGTGGGTTTACCGCGATGCCTCCGCTCCCTGATATGAGCGTCCCCTCCGGTATCACTATCGTGTACCCTTTCTCCGGCATTAGCGGCGTGTCATCGAAATCCACCGTCATGACATGCATGCCGTTCTCCTCGGCGATTGTCGGCTCGGCCTCCTTCACGACGACGCCCTCCCCCTCGATGCACAGCCTCACGACCGGGTCGGCGGCGAGCTCCACGGGCCTGTCATAATAGAACCTGACCACGCCGATCACGTCTGAGGGGTGCTCAGTGAACAGGCTGCACCACACATACTGTATCTGTTCTGCGGGTTCTGCATATCCCCCCTTGAACCTCACGCATGCCTCCCCGTTTGTAATGTCGGGTCTGTGCAGGGCGCTCACGGCACCCTCAGGGAGTGTTATGGCGTACTCCACTCCGTCCTCGAAGCATACCTCCTGTCCGAAGTCAATCCCGGCGTATCCGAGCCCCCAGTCCCAGCTGACGTCGCAGGGGTACCTCTTGAGTGGCGCCCCCTCCCGGTACAGGATTGCCTCGCCCCCCTCGACCGGCGCGGTCTCCACCGCGAAATAGAACCCGATCCTTGATGCTTTACAGAGGGTGGAGCCCTCCTCTACGGAAGGCGTGGCCAGTCCGAGCGATTCCGGGACCTCGAAATCCACGGATATCCGGTCGTTATAGACAGAGTGGTCTCCGGGCCTGAAAATCGCCCCCTCCGGCACCACAAGAGTGTATGCCCTCCCCTTCGGGAGCGTGAGCGGTTCCTCGAAAGTCACCACGACTGAGCCCTGCGTCCTGTCCTTTCCTGTGTAGTTTGATGCTGATAGCTTGCCTGAGGCCACAGGCGAGCCCTCGGAGAGCACTGTGGCACCGGCGTCCACGGCGACCTCCCCGTCAAATGTCAGCCCGATGTCGGCTAAGGGGTGATATACGGGCCGGGCTCCGACCGTGCACTGCTCCGGCACGAGCCCTGAGGCGATAGCGCCAGCCGGGGCCATGAGTGCCCCTATTGAAAAAACTGCAAGTATTGTCTTCTTCATGATTCGGCTCTTTAGATAGTTAATTTTTTCGTCGAGACCATTTTTTGTGAGTCAGTGTACGAGATGATGTATGTTCCGTGTGAAATACCCTCCGGCAGGGATGCTCCATCCGTTATGACTCCGGAGAATATGAGCCTCCCTGACAGGGCGTACACCTTCAGCGTTCCTCCTGGGGCGGCGCCGTCCACATGTATGCGCCCGTCGCGGTATGTCAATGACACCTCCCCGCAGTCCGGGGTCACTCCGCCGATACCGGATTCCTGTGGATTAATCACTGCACGGATGTTGAGGCCATAAGCCTTTCTTGACGAGGCTCCTGTAAAGCCGCTGGAATCCACTCCCATAGATTTTGCGACATTACTCGGCTCTATAGGTCTGCCGTTGAATCCGTATTCCGGCTCTTCGACGCCGGTCCAGTATGCGCCGTCAGTGCTGTTGAATGGGTCCTCCTCGCCGTACCACAGCCCGAATCCGCAGACAGGCAGGAATATGCTGTTCCCGTTCGGCCCGTATATCCTCGCCCCTCGAACCCCGTTCTCCTCGGCGGGGCCGTTGCACCAGCACATCATCAGCAGCTCGTAGCGCTCCTTCTCGTTGGGCATTCTCCATGTGCCTCCCCACTGGTGCCGGGCCGCGTCATACCGGGTTCCGGATATGTCTGTGCCTATATCTTCCAGCACGATCCATTCTCCGTTGTTAGGGTCGGATTCATACCCCTCGAAGAACCTGTAGTTCTCCCATGTGAAATCCTCTTTCGGCTCCACCTCGCCCCATGCAAAATATAGTCCCTTTTCATACGGGGAGTCCGCGCCTATGTTACAAGTGGCCCACAGCGTGCCGCTCGGTAGTCCGAGGTCGACGTATTCATGCCCTCCTATCTCTCCGTCAGGCACGCTCGGCGCCGGGGGCTGCGGGCTGTCAGCGAGGCATCCTATCGCCACGCAGCACATCATAAAAGTAGTAAAACACTTCATAATCATGATTCATTTATTGCATGGAGGCATGGGATGTCCGCCATGCCTCCATGTTTTGTTTTTAATTGACAGCTATTTTCGCGGATGCGGCTCCATTCGCGGTCTGGACGCTTATGACATAAACGCCCGGACGGCTTATATTGAGTGATGACACCGGCATCTCGACGCGGGAGCCTTCACAGCCGGCAGAGCCGATAAGCTCTCCTGCCAGCCCGTAGGCAGACACCTTCTGAATATTTTCATCCGCTGTGATAGAGATGGAGCCGCCGATATTTGCAGGGGCCTCTATCTTCACAGACTCGTCTACGGCCGGCAGTGCATGTACGCCGGCGGCGTCTGCGCCTTTAGCCCTTAATCGGGCTACAGACTGTGCGGCGCCCTCCGGAACACGGGCGATTATGCTGCAGCTCGACTTGGGCTTGGAAGAGCTGAAATTGCTTACGCTGATGCCGCTTGTCTTCATGAGATATCTCTGGCAGATATAGGAATCCAATGACGACAGGTTGTATTGCCGGATTTTCTTAGCAGGGCCGTCATCGTTGAACCCCACTATTTTATCACGGCCACCTCCATGAATGAACAGGTATGGGTCGTCTGTGCCGAAGTTATTGCAACAGGTCATTGTTGCGTAGCTATTGCCGTCGGCAGGAATGGCACATGCCTTGTACGATAGTGAGATAGGCATGTCCTCGTAATAATACGCGCCGTTCACGTTGACATCTGCCAGGGCGGAGCCACCGTTTACGGCGTGGCGCACTCTTATTAGATACTGGCCGGTCTTGGGCACTGTCAGCCTGGCGGTGGCGACGTGAGTAGAAGAGTTAAGCGTCTTCTCGGAGGGATACACCCAGCTCAGCCCCTGCATTTCCTCGGAAGTGGCCGGGGTATACAGCAGATAAGGCTTTGTAGGCATCGAGATTGTCCCATGGTCCTCGATTGTTGAATTGCCATTGCCAGTAGGGTTAGTTGGAATGACGGTGCCGGGATTCGGGTCGACCGGATTTACGATACTGGGCGAGAAAGAGGCGGACCCGTAGTAGACCATGTCTATTTTGTGATAGGCGGGGCTTGAGGTTGCGACATATATCTCCTGGCCTTGAGTGAAGTTGAAGGTCATGTAGAAGGTGTAGTTCAGGGGCACGTTTGAAAAATGCGCCATCCCCGCGCTTTCGGTGCCGGCTGCATACAAGCATATCCCGTCTTCTTCCGGGACATCTGATATGACACCCGAGGCCGCCTCGCCGAGATATTCCTCGTAAGCCTCCGGCGAGAAGACGGCGTCGGAGTCATTCATTGCCGCCTTGAGAGTCTCGACCTCCGGGAACTCAGGCGCGGGCGTTGCGACGGTTATCACGTTCTTTCCCTCCGATAGGCCGAGCGTCTCGTGGCCGTCCACGCGCGCGCCCTGCCAGTTCCCGTAAGAAGGGGTGACGGCCCCGACGTAGGCATCGTTCACATATACAAGGAACGTTGAGTAGCTGCCGTCGGCGAGCCGGGCCGGCAGGAGCCAGAATTCCGTGTAGTATGAGCCGGCCTCCGGCGCCTCGACCTCGAAGTTCTTGAAATTATACTCACCGTCTGTAGTCACGGTGACCCCTGTGACCTGGAGTGTTGATGTCCGGTAGATTTCAACCCCTGTTGTTTCTTGCGCCATGGTTTCCGGCGCATTCACCGCTGCAAGCGCGAGTCCTGCAACAGCCATGAGTAGGCAATTCTTTTTCATCACATTGTGTGTTTAGTTGTTAATATAGTTTATTCTCTCAATACACATTTATTCAGATAGTCTAATCTTCAAAACATTGCCAGAGGCAATAAAAGAAATTATTGTAAAGAATGTAATTTTTTTGTCCTCCCAGATTTATAATTCAAAAAGCAATGAATATATAAGATTAGTTAAATTATGTGTAAATTATGCAAAACTTATAAAAGAGGAAGTTTACAAGGATTGATATTAGTCAAGAGTGAAGTAGCCCGAATAAGTCGACGAATTTTCAATGGTCAGTTTGAATTCACCGCTCTCGTCATCGAAGGGAAGTTCCATGTTATATGCGTTGTCAAAAACTCCATATGTATATCCTTCAGAACCGGATACGGGCTCTACGGTCACTTAAAAATAATCTCCTTCCAGCGAAAAAGAGAATGTAATGGTTCCATTGGCTAAAAAGACACTTCCCTCGATTGGTTTTCCCGGTGTCAATTTAGCTTTTCCACTTTGCTTTTGGCGTATGATATGGATTGTTCTTGTTCCATTACTTTGTGAAGTGGCAGACGGTGGATTTGGAGATTGACTGGCTTCAGTTGCCATAAAATTGACAAAAGAAATGAAATTAATAATAATCTTTTCATGATGTGAATTTTAATGATTTTGTTGCAAATATAAGATGATTATTTAGTAATTTCCAAATCCTTATGGTGTGGCCGAGATGATAATATTTCTGCAATTGGAGAATATAATACGTTGGATAATAGTTATTTATAAATAATAAATTTCTCAGTATTCTGCATGAAGTCTTATCTCCTTATTATGAGGGCAATAGGAATATTAAAATTAAATATAATTTAATATATATTTAATAAAATTAAATAATGGTAATGCGTGTTGTGAGGTATTTACTTTTGTGGCGGCGTGTGCGTGCCGGCAGAAAGATAACGCCTGAATAACGCCGTATGGATGCTTTCATTTGATAATATTCTTTTGATAAGGCGGCTTTTTATAGAAGACACGGTCTGAGGATTCATGTCCATCAGAGTAGCTATGGCTTTATAGTTGAATCCGGAGAGAGAATAGACAAGTATTTTAAAGTCTCTTGCATCGAGGGTGAATTCGGATTGAATTTTAGCTATGACATCTTCCATAAGTGCATTTACATCTTTATCTAATTTCGCTATGGTTTTGGGGCTGGAATATTCTTTGATAAGTTCGGAACGTTGCACGATAAAAAGTTCTTTAAGCCCTTTCTTATATGTGTACTGGTTGGTTCCTAAAATATCGGAAGCCATTTTGTAGTAATCCCTGAAAGAGATCAAGAGAGATTTGCTGAGTTTGTCGATATTAGATTCGGCATGCTCTAATTTTACAATGAAATCTTCTTTTTCTCTATTAAGGCATTTCAGTTTGTTTTCCCATTGCATTTTGTCCCGGTCATGAAGCTCTGTCCGCATGGCAAGCAAATTATCTTTATTGCTTAAGCTGCATTTCAGGAAATCAAGTTCCGCATTAAGGCGAGAAAGCTGATTGAGCAATACTTCTTTTGAAGTCTGCAGCGAGGTCAGCATCTCTTCCTTCTCCTTCATGGATTGAATGGCCTTCTTTAGATTTGATGAAATTGAATTCAGCTCCTCTTTCTGTGCCGCTATTTTATGTTTGTTTTTGGCCTGGGCGGAACTATATAGAATTATAATCAGCAGAATCAGGAGGGTTAAAGAGATGAGGACAAGGTATATGATAGTCTTTCTTTGTGCCGCAATTTTTTTTACAGTGTGCAGTTCTTGCGACATATAGTTTGTTTCTTCATGGAGCAGGTTGAATTTAAGTGTGTTGAGCAGAGCCTGATTGGAGGTGGCGCACACAGAGTCGAACATGAGAGCGCCGGCCTCATAATCCTTTTTATTCCTATAAAGATGCCAGCGCATGGTGTACCAATGAATTGAGTCTATAAGGTCAGCAAGGACATTTCCCATAAGTTGCAGTGATTTCTCCGCATTTTCGTAGTCACCGGTATTTAAAAACGCCTCTGATATAAATCCGTAGTCTTCCGACTTGAACATTTCAGGAAAACTTTCACTGACTTCTTTATATAAGGGTAAAGCCTTATCTGTATTTCCGTGGCATACTTCTGTGGCCGCTAAGTTGAGCAGTATGTCAGCATAGGCCACGCTGTCGCTGGCTTGCAGGGCAAGTTTAGCGGCTATGGCATGGTTGTCTGCTGATTCCCGGAACATCCCGTTATGGAAATATGCCTGTCCTAAACTTTGATAGGCGCCGGGAATGTGGCTTGAGTCATTGACGATAATAAAGTCTGAAAAGGCTTGCTTCATGCAGGCTAATTCCTCTTCCTGCAGATATTCGTCAGCGTATATGACACCTTTGTTTGAATATGACAGAGCGGAATAAAGCTGATTGCCAATGCTCTGCGCCGCATTGATTGCCTTGTCATATTCATGTATGGCCTGTAATTTCTCTTCCTTTTGCTGCAGATGGTAGGCATAGAAGAAATGGGTCAGCATTTTTTCATGACTTGGAGAGGACGATGACCCGTAATAGTCTATTGCCGGCAGCAATAGAGAGTCGGATTCCACGTCGGCGCCAGCCTTGAGGAGAGAGGCAAATTTAAGGAGTCCGTATTTGGCTGTCTCTTCTTTTCCTTTCAAGTGCGCCGGATCTATCAAGTCAAGCATCTCTAATGCCAGCTCAGGATTTTTGTCGAAAGTTTTCTGCACACGCGCAAGGGTCTCCATTCTTTTAGAATTGTCACACGAGATGGCAGCTGCCGACAGTAAGGCACATACGCATATAAGGAATGTATATATAGAGACGATATGTCGAGTCATAATCGATTGTCAGAACAAAATCAGATAATGAAAAGGTTTGATTGTCTATTCACTATAATAAAAAAGGATTGCAAAGTTATTAAAAATAACTTGCAATCCAATGAGTACAATAAATATAATCGCTCTTAAATTGGTTATAACCGGATTAGTTATCGGTGTTAAGGCGGCGAAGGAGAGGGGCGGCTGCCGGGAAATCGTCAGAGGCTATATCCCCTTTGTCAAATTTGATGGGGTCATTGTCTTTCCGCATCTCTTTGTATTCGTCGATAGTGAGATATGTGGTCTCGACAGGATATCACTCCACATATGTGTTGACCGTGATAGGCCGGTCAACCATAAAAAGTTTTTTAATCCATTTCCCTCTTGCTGTGTATGACATGTTGAGTGTGGCATACAGAAAATTGTCGAGCCCGTATCTGCCGTTTTCGGAAGGTTGATAGGCATAAGAGAAATTTTTAGTTGAGAAGTCGGCGGTCAAACCAAAAATCTTCAAGAATCCCGGAGTGTAGGTATGGTTTTCTGCGTCGCACAGGTAGTCATATGTGGCGCGATATATATTCGGGCTTTTGGTTGTTATGCACGCCGGCCAGTATTTGCCGGGTATAGTGTCGGATGTTGCGCCGTTTTTTATTTTATCCGGCTCCTCTATGGAAATCACCGGAGGTCTTGCAAGGGTATAATGGGACAAGAGGTCATAGTCGTTAACTACATCTGTGATACGCATTATAGTGTCGCGTGAGGAAGCTTTGGCCAGCCGCAGACAGCTGTTCAATGCCCTGACGCTTGGATATGCGTCCCCCTTTTTATTGCCTTTCACTTTCGTTTGCAACGGATAATAGTACACAATCATATACTCTCCGAAAAGTTGCATTGTGTCTTTTTCGGTTACACCGGAACTATATTCCCTGACATACATCACGGTTCTGACAACGGGTCTGCTGTCGGAGACGACGGATACTTCCTCCAGGTGAAAACCATTGTGGCTTCATCTATACAAACGTAACCCCGGGCGTGAGGTTCATTCAAGGTTAAAGAAGCTCTTTTGTAATGGAAATGCCGGCATAAAAATTTTTCAAAAAAAATTTAGATTGCAATGAACAATTCAAAACTGTGTGATGTTATAATATCAGAAAATCGTTTCATGATGTTAGGTTAGTTCGAAAAAGTATTATGGAAAACAAAAACGCGGTCGATGTGAATCGGCCGCGTTTTTATTGTTGTCGTTGAAGCAGATGCTCAAGATTTATTGTGGGCTATGTGCCTGCGGATATGGTCTATGGCCTCATCAGGAGTTGAGACAACGCTTACGGGCGTGACATTTCCACGCATGAATCCTTGCCGGCACATTCTGTTGAACATGTCAAGAAGTGGGTCGAAGAAGCCGTTGGTGTTCACGACTACCACCTCGCCATGATATAATCCCAGCTGCCGCCATGTCATAATCTCGCAGAGTTCGTCGAGAGTGCCTATTCCTCCCGGGAGTGCAACCGCCGCCACTGTGAGCGAAGCCATTGTCTGTTTGCGGGCGTGCATTGAAGGGGTGTCGAGGCATCTTGTCAATCCCGGGTGGGCCCATCCTTTTTCAATCATGAAATGAGGGAGCACCCCTGTTGCTTTTCCGCCTGCGGCAATGGCCCCGTCGATTGTGGCAGCCATAAGCCCCATGCGTCCGCCTCCGCTGACGAGCGTGAACCCCGCTTTCGCAATTTTCTCGCCCATTTCTTTAGCTGCGTCAAGATAGCATTGCTCAACATTTGACGACGACGCGCAATACACCACAATGCCGTCGGGGCGGCATTCGCCGCTGTCGGAAGAATCAGAGAGCCTGTTGCCGAGTGCGGCCATGGCTTTTTCAAGCCATAGGGTATCGGCGGAATCGAATGTGCCTGTGCGTTCGCTGTCGATGTCGAGCACTCCGGCAATCTCGCCATCCTTATAGAACGGCACCACAATTTCAGAACGTGATGATGAACTGCAGGCTATGTGTCCCGGGAAAGCGTCTACGTCAGGCACGACAAGCGTGCGTTTTTCTGCCCAGGCAGAGCCGCACACCCCTTTGCCGTATGCAATTCGCGTGCAGGCCAGCGGCCCTTGAAAAGGGCCCAGGATGAGCTGACTGCCGCAGACTCGATAAAAACCGACCCATAAGAAATCAAACGTCTCTTTTATGGCGGCCGACACGTTGGCCATTATAGCGATGATGTCTGATTCGTTGTCTATAATGGCTTTCAGCTGAGGGAGCAGGGTGGCATATTTCTCCTCTTTGTTTCCCTCCGACACGGTTAATTCTTCTGCCATTCCGCAATTATTAAACGTTGAAGCGGAAGTGCATTATGTCGCCGTCGTTGACTACATATTCCTTCCCTTCCACCGACATTTTTCCGGCCTCTTTCACAGCGTTTTCAGAGCCGAGCGTGACGAAATCATCATATTTAATAACCTCGGCGCGTATGAATCCTTTCTCAAAATCGGTGTGGATGATTCCGGCTGCCTGCGGGGCCTTTGTGCCGCGAAGGAAAGTCCATGCGCGCACCTCGTCGGGGCCGGCGGTGAAATAAGTCTGAAGGTCGAGCAAGGCATATGCCGCGCGAATGAGTCGGCTCACTCCGCTCTCTTTCAATCCTATCTCCTCAAGAAACTCGGCGCGCTCCTCGGCAGTCTCCAGTTCGGCGATGTCGCTTTCGGTGGCAGCCGCCACAATCATAATCTGAGAGTTGTCGCCGTCAAGGGCTTTTTTCACTTCCTCCACATATTTGTTGCCGTCCACTGCTGAAGCGTCGTCAACATTGCAGACATATAGCACCGGCTTGTTGGTGAGCAGGAAGAGGTCGCGGGCAAAGCGCTGCTCGTCTTTAGTTTCAAACTGCACGCTTCTTGCCGGCTTCCCCTGCTCAAGCGCGTTTTTGAAAGCCTGGAGCACATCGGCTTGCAGTCGAGCGGTCTTGTCGCCGCCGGTCTGTGCCGCTTTCAGGGTCTTGGCCAGTCGGGCGTCGACAGTCTCAAGGTCTTTCAGCTGGAGCTCATAGTTGATAATCTCCATGTCGCGCACGGGGTCGACGTTTCCGTCAACGTGAGTGATGTTGTCGTCGTCAAAGCAGCGCAAAACGTGGAGAATAGCGTCGGTCTCTCGTATGTTGGCAAGGAACTTGTTGCCTAATCCCTCGCCCTTTGAGGCTCCTTTCACGAGGCCGGCGATGTCTACAATCTCTACCGTGGCCGGCACTACGCTGCGCGGGTTGCACATTTCCACAAGTTTGTTGAGACGCTCGTCGGGCACCGTGATCATCCCCACGTTAGGCTCGATTGTGCAGAACGGGAAGTTGGCCGACTGGGCCTTGGCATTGCTCAGGCAATTGAAGAGGGTGGACTTGCCTACGTTTGGCAAACCCACTATACCGCATTTTAAAGACATTTCTTTCAGTATTTTGTAATTTGTTGCAAAATTACAAAATAAAGTTGACACTCTAAAGACTCATGCCGCGATGCGTGAGACGATGCGGCATAAAATTACCAGGGAATGTAGCTTACCCGGTCGTAGAGATACGTCATTACGCGGCCGTTTCCGGTCTGCCATTGCAGCCAGAGGGTGTTGCCGCCGTCTGTAAACCAGTAGGCCATGGTGGAGCCTGTGCCGTCTTCATATTGGATGTTGATCTGATAGTTGGTTGTGGTCGATCCGGAGCGCTGGCAGAAGTAGGCCATCTCTTCTGAATATGGGTGTGAATTGCGGTAGTAGTAATAACGTCCGTGGCCGTCTCCATAGAAGTCCATGTAATTGGTGTCGTAAGGGCCTACGGGAGAAGAGTTGGCCTGCACGAGTTCCCATGATCCGTCGAGCCGTGAGTCATAAAAATAATTCGCTCCCCATCCGGGAGGTGGGGAGTAGGGCCAGTAGTCGTCGTCTACACATCCGGTCAGAACAATGGAAGAGCCCCCTGCCATAAGGGCTGATATAAGTGGAAATAAGAAGCTTCTGAATTTCATGTCGAATAAGTTTATAGGGCTTTTTTTAAAGAGGTTTTGATTTTTAGCACAGTTGCTATAATCAAAACCTCTTTATGAGCAATATTGTTCTATGTTATCCCGGATATTTATTTATAAAATTTACGAGTGACGACATTCTTCCCTGTCACAGCCTCTGCGATATACACACCCGGAAGCAGAGCGGAGGTTGAAAGCTCCGTGTCGCCGTTGCCTGTGACTGAGGCAAGTTTTTTACCATCGATATCGTAAACGAATATTTCCACAGCTCCTTCTCCTGAGAATATTATTCTGTCGGCAGTCACATTCAGACATTCCTCTCTGTCGGCAATGTTTGCCACTCCTGCGGGCGACCAGTTAGGGTCTTTGGCAGGTGAGCCATATATTATATGGTTGTCGCGAAGGTCTCTTACATACATCAGGCGAGTCATTTCGATCTCGTTGAATTCACCTGCGTATGCCGGGAATACGATTGACTGCGGCATCTTGGGAGACACGGCGCCTATCCCCTGAATCCATTCGAAGCCGTTCTCTGCTGTGATTTTAAGTCTTAGGCTTCCGTCTATCTCTACCGCTTCAATTTTATTTATTGTAATATTTTCCATAGTGCGGCTGAAGAAATCACGATAGAATTTGCTTTCTCCTATTTGTACTGATAAGTCGTTGCAAATATCAAATTCATATTTCATATCGCCGTCATTCCATATTTCAACTCTCTCATTAGGTGTAGCAAAATGACTTAGAATCAATGGTAGTGTTTCTGACTCTGGAGATACACGTGTGACACACATATTATATTCCCATACTGTTGCAATTGTTTCGGCAGAAGTGGTATTGTCGTTATATGTCATTTTTATAAATCCTTTGTCAGTGTCGTCGTTCGCGTTTGTGTATGTAAGGCGAAATATATTCACGTCTCCGGTTTCGTTTTCATTGCAATATACCCATTCTGTGTTTTCATTAAATGAGTCATTAGCACAGGTGCTTTCTTCCGATAAAGTCACATTCAGACCTTCGTCTAATTCTATTTCAAATAATCTGTAGTCTTCTTCTGATAGGTCGGCATTTATACGGACCAAGTACTTCCCTGGCTTTATGTTTTCAATGTCGAATTTAAGGTCGAAATGACATAGACACCATTCTCCTCCGTTGATTACCGCCCCGGGCTTAATTGTAATAACGCCATTTTCAACGATGGCAGATGGTTTAAAATCAGATAGAGCGCAATTATATTCCCATGCGTTTAAGGCTACGGACAAAGTGTTTCCGGAATAAGTAAGCCCAACTGATGCGTATTCATCCAGTGCCACTTCGCGTGCTGGAGCCTTATTTTCATACGATTGATTGTCAAGACAGCTACTTGCTATGATGTTGCTGACTTTGATGTCTTGATTTCCTTCAGCTCTGACAATGATGAAAGATACGGAAAGCAAGGCCACCATTATTAAAAATTTTTTCATAAAATAAGTTTTTAAGTTGGTAAATATATGGTAAAAGATACAAATACAATATGTTATGGAGCTGTAATGATTGTATCTCCTCCACTTAATGACGAACTCTCTATATATGGAATTTTAGAAGGATGTGTGATTGATACACGTATAAAATTGGGCTCATCTGTAGGAAATCTCAAAGATCCCGGTCCCTTCATATTAACAACCTCTCCGGTTCTGATATTAATAAAATGTACAGTGCTATCATCATCACGCCAGGTTGCTGTTACAGAATCAGAGGTTCGACTAATTCTCTCCAAAATTGAGAAGGTTCCATTATCACAGGAGAAATAGGAAAAAAGCCATGATAGGGTTCTATTTCTGTGCTATGTTCTTGTTCTTCCCATGTTTGCCATCCGGTAGAAGGGGCTAATGTGTAGTGGTAGTCAAGATATTTCGCTTCTAAGATTTCAACATTAACATCAAATCCTTTAGGAAGATAAAACATGTCACGACGAGAAAGCACGGCTGGTCGGCCTTCTTCTCTGATTTCATAAAAACCGTCAATTTTCCAACGGCATACCTCATTCTTATTATTGGAAGTCAATTTGAAAGACGGAAACTCAAGTGTAATGATGGCACCGTCTTCAACATACTCAACCGATTTGGAAGGAGCATCGGCTGAGAACACACTTTCTCCAGAGGTGGAACTCACATTTCTTACCGTATGGGCAAGGATAGGAATAAATCCTGTCAGTGCTATTATGGCAACAAAAATAATACGCCTCATGTTATATAAATTTATAGGTGAATATAAGACAAACTAATAAAAATACTAAATGAAATTAGTGGCGTTATTAATTTGTAAAAAGAAATGTGATGTTAAAGCAATCTTTAAAATCAATTTGTAATAATAATCTGCAAAAATAATAATTATTTTCAAATTTGTATAAAAATTGTTATTGTATTTTTATAAAATAAGACAAATAGGACAATAATAAGTGGTTTAGGACACAGTTGTAGTGGCTTTTATAATAAAATGGTGATGATTATGTCGTTAGTGCCTCCTCTCTCTTGATCATCCAAGATTCCAAAGTGTGTTGCCGGAACTGTTTTGGCTCTTCTCTATTGGGGCACCGGGATGTAAAGTGAACGCCTTGCATTGTAGCCCTTTATTGTAATGAGGCGGTAAATTTAAATTCTGAGGCGGCGGGCGGTTAAAATTCGGTGAAGCAGAAGGGAAGGAGCGAGGCTATCGAGGGGAAGATGTAGGTTTTCTCGCGTCCGTAGAGAATGACCTCGATTTTGCCATAAAGCTTCTCGTATTCGAGAAGGGCCTGCCGGCATGCGCCGCAAGGGCTGATAGGCATTGCCTGAAAATATTCTTCCCACGGCAGCCCCTCGGGCCGGTCAAGTCGTGTCCAGGCCGCAATCGCAATTTTCTTCATCGCCATGCCGGGGTGAGACGCCGAGGCGAAAAACGCCGCTGTGCGTTCCGCACAGGTGCCGGACGGATAGGCCGCGTTCTCCTGGTTGGAGCCTTTCACGATGTCGCCGTTCTCCATAAGAATGGCGGCGCCGACATGAAACCGGGAGTATGTGGCGAGCGATGAACGGGTTGCGCTGCGTGCCTCTTCCACAAGGAGGCGGTCTGCTTTCGGAAGCTCTTCAAAACTATATTCCTTCACAAGCGTGGTGATTTCAAACTCTCTCATGGTTTCCTTGTTATATTGACGTTGGGGGCGCCCAACTTTATTTTGATGGCGAATTTAATAAAATATCAACGCCTGTAAAAATAAAATTGCTTAAATTTGTAGTAAACTTTAAGATTCCATAATGAAAGTCAAATTTCAGTTGCTTCTTTTTATATATCTTGCATTGTTGCCCCTGTGTGTGGCGGCGAGCAATCCTTATGAAGATTATATAGCGCGTTATTCCTCTCTTGCCGTGGAGCATCAGAGCGAATATGGCATCCCGGCCTCGATCACCCTGGCACAGGGGCTGCTTGAAAGCGCCGCCGGGAGAAGCACCCTCGCCTCGGAGGGCAACAACCATTTCGGCATTAAATGCCACAAAGAATGGAAAGGGGGGAAGATGCTTCGCAACGACGACGCGCCCGACGAATGTTTCCGCGTATACAACACGCCTGAAGAGAGTTTTCACGACCACTCCCTTTTTCTGCGTCGCACGCGCTATCTGAAGCTGTTTGACCTTGACGTGACCGACTATCACTCCTGGGCCCGGGGGCTCAGGGAATGCGGCTATGCCACAGACCCCAACTATGCCGCACGCCTTATCACGATCATAGAGCGCTATTCCCTTTACAGTTACGACACCGAGGCCGGTCGCATGGCCGAGGAGACTGCCGCCTTCATACGGGAGGCTCTTGTGAGCAGCCATCCCGTGAGGCGTTCGCGCGGCCTGCACTATGTGGTGGCCACACCCGGCGACACATACGCCTCCATCGCCAAGGAGTTTAACATAAAGAAGAAGAAACTCATGGCCTACAACGACGTGGAGCGCGATGGCGAAATCAAGGCGTGGGAAGAGGTTTATCTTGAAGAGAAGCTTGACGAGGCCCCCGAAGGCGTTAAGAAAGTCACCATTGGCGAAGGGGAGAGCCTGCACTCTGTAGCGCAGCGTTTCGGCATGAAGCTGTCGGCCGTCAGAGAGCTCAACAAGAAGGCCAAAGACAAGCCCGGCACGGTGCTCAGGCTGCGTGCCAAATAGTGAAAAAGAATTAAAAGCCCACGGCTCTTTCATTTAAGCACAAAATAACGACAAAAGCCCCCTTACCCGATTCAGTACGAATCGGGTAAATTTG
>VSPM01000025.1 GCA_009775365.1 Muribaculaceae bacterium | reverse complement strand
CATGACTATTCTCAAATAATCTAAGGTGGATGTAATTTTTGCCTCATTTTATTTGGATTTTAATATAGTTCGTATTTATTTTGCAAATATAGTCATATAATTTAATTAAAAAACATAAATTCACATTAATTTTATGCAAATGTGTGGCATAATTGAATTTTAGGAGAATGTAGGGACATCGTTTCACAATGTTGTCGCTGATAATAATATTGTTAACTCAACATGCTGAAAGCATGCTCCTACATGAAATCAATTATGACACAACTGCTTTATGAATATTAATTATTGAGGATAGATTGTCAAAGTGCCTCCCTGATTAACTGTGAATCCTCCCGTGCGTTCATTCCGAAAGCACAAACGGCCATGAAGGCAATACTTAAAACAAGTTTTTTCATGATGGTAAGGTTTGTAGGTTAATAATGTAATTTGGCTTTTTAAGGGGTAGTTGCAATAAATGCAGTCAGTAGGGAAGTCAGGCCATTCAGGCTGCTACAGATGTTACTCTACAGAGAGAGTGCCGGAGAACACAACGCCATCAGGGGTGACTGCGGATATGGAGTATTCACCTTGCAGGGCGCCTGTCTCTATATAGTATCCTTCATCGGGAGACATAGAGGCAGAACATTCGAAGCCGTCATAGAGTCCGGAGACAGTGACTTCATATTCGAAATACGATTCGGCAGGATAGACATATATCCCTTCGCCCATATATTCGTATGTCAGATACACACTGGAAGGGGCTCTATGCCTCTTGGGATTATATTCCCTTTCAAGTTTGCCACCATTATTTTTATCAATTGGAGGCTTGGCCGGAGGGTTGGAGGGGGTGGACGGAGAGCCGGGATTTGAAGCAATCCCTGCAGAGATGCCGCAAACAATCATTGCCGCCATTGCAAAAAATCTGGTGATATTAGATCTGTTCATAATCAAAAATTTTTAGAACAGCGCAAATTTATGGCTAATGCACGACTTATCAAAATTTTGGAATCTTTCGGGTTTTAATATATTTATATTTAACCGGATACCTAATTTATTACCTTTTTGTCCATAAAAAACATGTCCAAAAATATATGTAAAACGAAGAACCCGAAAGATGGATATGTCCTAAATATTATTTAATAAATGTTAATATTTATTTTCAGAACTTTTAATCTTTGATAAAAGCTCATCTTTTCGAGGGGAAGAGGATTTTTCCAAATGTTCAAAAAGCCTTTTGCGACGATTGTAGAGAGCGTTAGGGGCGATTGAGAGAAGCAGGCAGATAATGTCTGTTGACAGCCTAAAATATAAGAACGCCACTAATCGCTGTTGATCCTGAGTGACCCTTTTCAAGGAGGAATAGACGTCTGTCAGTATATCTCCGTCAATAGAATTAATCCATGCCTCAAGTTCATTTAAGAAATTCTTGTCTTTACCCATTTTTGACAAGACCGACGACATGTCAGTGAGCGCAGACATCTTTTGCTCCGGCGAGTCGCCGGCTTTGACATACTGGCAATAGCATGAATCAATTTTACTGAACAAGGTTGCCAGCAAGGGAGTGGCCTTGACTTTTGAGAATCTTTTGTCAATATCGACTGTAGCTTTGTTTGCCTTGGTAAGCAATAACGCAAGCTCGCTTATTTTATTGGTTTTCTTTAAGTTGAAATAATAGACAAGAATAAGGATGATAACAATTATCAGAATGCCAATCACGATTCCCGATCTCTGTCTCTCTTTAACCAGCTCAAGCTCTTTTTCCGCCTTATGTTTTTTGCTCTCAATGTTGTCGCTGACGTATTTGTTAGTTTCATTGAACATGCGTTCGGTGTGACGCCTGTTAAGTTTGTCGTAATCCTCATTAAGAACGTTAAACGCCTGCCTGAAGTCGCCATGATTCCTATGATATTCGTAAGAAAGAAATTCCTTTCCATATATATTCCCGATTATAGAGGCGACTCTTTCCACAGAGTCTACGGTGGCTTCCGAATAAATCAAGGCGTGAAGATATAATTCCAGATCTCTTAGAGGGGGCTCCTCATCTCCATATTGTGAAATCAGTTCATCATAATAGAATTTTGACACGCCGTATTCATTATTCCATAAGGCCGCGTTGGCCATGTGGCTGAGTGCGTCACGAATCAAAAGAGGACTTCGCATTTTCCGAGCATAGCTATACACTTCAGAGGCCAAAGTCATTCCTCTATCAACCATCCCTGAGTTGCAGAGGGTTGCGGAAAGCCAAAGTTTTGATTCCTGAATAAACGGCATCGAATCTGTCTGCAAATACTCCTTATAGGCCCTTGCCGCATAGTCAGTCTCCTGAGGTCCGTCGCCAATCACACTGTATATTTCGCTGATGGAAGTGTAGATTTTACCTAAATACAGATGCTCCCCTGCCGTGTCTGCAAATTCCTTGGCATCGAACAGGCACGTCAGCGCGGCTCCGGACTCCCCGGCATTTCGGAGTATGCACCCCTGTGCGAAAAGGGAGTGCATGGCGTTGCGGCGGTCGCCGGATTCTACAAAATGACGCGCGGCAGCTGATATCTCCACCTCGGAGGTGTCGTCAATGAAATTCTTGTAGCGGGCCTCGGCGCGCATAAGACGGAAAAGAGCTGTGTCACGCGAAGTGCGCAAGAGAGAGTCGGGGAACATCTCAACGAGGCGAAGGGCGGAATCGGGGCGCACCGTCAGGAGAGAGTCAATCACGGCAAGCATCTTCTCGGCAGGGGAAGTGGATGACTGGCGTGAGCAACCACATGCCGCAACCAGCAGCACGACCGGCATGAGAATAGAGGCCATATGTGATATGAGACGTTGCACAGTCAGTTCTTTTCCGCCGCAAAGTTAGTGAATTTTATCAGAAGTATTTAAGTATATGACTAAAATTTGAAACGTACTCACCCTTATGTCATATTACACACATCCCACCCTTTCACAAAATAAGTAAGCCGGAGAGGATCCCCCCCGGCATTGTGATTTAAGTTGCAGTTGAATCACATGGCAAGCCTTTATAGGCAAGTCTCTGTTTATACAAGTAATAGGCGCCACTCTTCTCTATGTCTGGCAAAGCCAAAAAACTTTATACGGGGCCACACATCTGCGAGGCCAATGTTGAAATCAAGGATTCAGGTTTAACAGTCTCCAAGGAAATCAACCCGTTTACTATTATGATACGCATATTTCGGAATTACTGCACAGGGAATCAAATTTTTTTAAAAATTTAATCGCAATTTTTTAATAAAATCTCCCTTGCCGCAAACCAAAACAAACGCAGAGCGCATAAAATATGCTCCCTGCGTTAGAAAAATATGGCTGCCGGCATGACAACCGGCAGCCAATCATATTTTCATTACCTAAAAAGAAGGCAGATATCAGTCAATCTTTTCGTCAGCCTCGTAGCCGCCCATCTCGCGGATGGCGTTCTTGAGCATAACATACTGCTGGAAGAGGTGGTTCACAGGCACTTCGTCCTTAGTGTAGTCGTGCATCGGGCTCTTGAGGAAGAAGCTGAGGAAGCGCTGTATGCCGAAGCGGCCTGCACGCTGGGCGAGGTCGCTCAGAAGCACGAGGTCAAGGCAGAGAGGAGCTGCAAGGATAGAGTCGCGGCAGAGGAAGTTGATCTTTATCTGCATGGGATAGCCCATCCAGCCGAAAATGTCGATGTTGTCCCAGCCCTCCTTGTTGTCGTTGCGCGGGGGATAGTAGTTGATGCGCACCTTGTGATAATACTGGGTGTCTTCATCATTGCCGTGGCCATAGAGGTCGGGCTGCTCTTCGGGCACGAGGATGCTTTCGAGTGTTGAAAGCTTGCTCACCTCTTTTGTGCGGAAGTTTGCGGGCTCGTCAAGCACAAGGCCGTCGCGGTTGCCGAGAATATTGGTTGAGAACCAGCCTGCAAGGCCGAGGCAGCGGGTGCCGATGATGGGGGCGAAGCCTGACTTCACGAGAGTCTGGCCTGTCTTGAAGTC
The DNA here is from genome assembly GCA_009775365.1 of Muribaculaceae bacterium. Classification (GTDB taxonomy): domain Bacteria; phylum Bacteroidota; class Bacteroidia; order Bacteroidales; family Muribaculaceae; genus Lepagella. The sequence continues at coordinate 38,969 of VSPM01000025.1, read as the reverse complement.
CTTGCCGGCGATAGGCATCTTGGTCTTCTCTGCGAGCTCCCACATAGCAGGGATGTCAACAGTGGTGTTAGGAGCGCCCATGATGAAGGGGCAGCCCTCTGAAAGCGCTGCATAAGCGTAGCACATTGAAGGAGCGATGCGGTCTCTGTCGTCAGCCTTCATTGCTTTTTCAAGAGCTGCAAGAGAACCGTGAACCTCTTCGTCTACCGGCACATAAACCTCAGTTGAAGCAGCCCAGAGCACAACCACGCGCTCTACGCCTGTCTCCTTCTTGAAGTTGCGGATGTCTTCGCGAATCTGCTCGGTCATGTCCCAGCGGTCTTTGCATTCTTTCACGTTGTCGCCGTCGAGACGCTTTGCATAATTATGGTCGAAGGCAGCCTTCATGGGCTTGATGGCTTTGAGCTCATCCTCTACGGGGAGAATGTCTTTAGCCTTGAGCACCTCTGCGTTCACAGCAGATTCGAAGGCGTTGGCGGGGTAAACGTCCCATGCGCCAAACACAATGTCGTTGAGATCTGCCAAGGGCACGATGTCCTTATAGTGGAGATACTTCTCGTTCTCGCCGCTGCCTACGCGAATCTTGTCATACTGGGTCATTGAGCCTACAGGCTTTGCAAGACCTTTGCGGGTCATGAGCACACCTGTCATGAATGTTGATGTCACGGCGCCGAGTCCTACTACAAGCACACCAAGTTTTCCCTTGGGAGCTTCTGCTTTCTGTGTTGCCATAATGTCTGTTATCAGTTTAAGTTTTGTTTTTATCAGTTTTAGAGTTTTACGGCTGCCGGCGCATGGCCGGCCTTCCGCATCTTTATTTCACAGGGCAAAAAGCGCTCCACTTTGCGAAGAGCGCCTACACCTTTTTGAATTGCGCCGTAAAATTACCTCCATTTTCGCACTCCACAAATTTTTTTTGTAAAAATCGCATCATCTCAATTCTTAAATATTCTTAACAACATACTATTTTAGCAAACAAATGTTAATACAAAAACTATTAGCCAAAATAATTTAAATTTATGTTAATAAGGCAAACCAATAAAAATAGGCCAAAATTGGCCTATTTTTAACATTCTCAATATTTGCACACCCTTCTTAAACTCATCTTACGGCTTACGTGAAACTTAGTTTCAATACTCCACAAGATGATACTGCATCAAAGGTCTGTAGAAGTCCTGAAATGTATAAGGGAATAACTGAAGACCAATCTCAGTTGGTAATCCAAAATCTTCCGGATTCTCAAATTTACCAGGCTGAGGAACCGTAGGATCGTCAGAATCTATGTATGCCATAAACGGAATAGGGGTCATCATTATTCTCACATCTGAGTAATCCCTGAGTCTGCCAGGATTAATATGAACCACAAAAGATTCTTCATCTGTCCTTGTTATTGACAAACCATTGAAATATTCATTTGTGCCTTCATCCGGCATATCTCCTATTAGTTCTTCATCTCCTAATGTGTATCTCACAGACCCTTTCTCAATAATTGTTCCCTTCCCCATCCTTACATTCAAGTCACATTCGTCTGCAGGAAGAGGAATCGCCATATTATATCCGTATGTGTCAGGAAGCATGAGAATGCCTGATATACTATATATCTTCTCGTCAGTATTTGCCTTAAACAAAGTTATATTTCCTTTATAATAGAAACCTCTTGTATAAGACACCTCCGGCTCTTGCACTTTCGGCACTCGGGTATCCGGCTCATCATATTCTCCAGTTGAACATCCCGCAAAAAGTAATGCCATAAATGACATCGTCAAAATCAAATGTTTTGCTCTCATATTTAAAACATTTAAAATGGTTATTATCTATTACAAAATCAGCAATACATACAAATCGCATTACAATATACTTTAATAACTTTTTTTTAAATAATTTATTATATATTATAAAAAAAGCATCCATTCACAATGGACACTTTTATAGCATTTGCCAATCATACAAATGAAGGCATTTGCTAAACACGCCGAGAGATTGCCGACATTCTTGAATATACCGGGCAATCCCTTATATCAGGCTCCTTCTATGAAGTCGAGAGCTTCATCGAGGCTTCCGATGATGTTGGGGTGCATAGTGGCGTCTTCCTCTGCAGTCCAGCCCTTACCCTTCAGCCACATCACCTGGCAGCCGGCTTTCTCTGCCGGGACAATGTCTTTTGAATAACTGTCGCCAAACACAAGCACCTCCTCAGGCTTCAGGCCCAAAGCCTCCACACCGAGAGTAAAAATCTTGGGGTCAGGCTTGCGAACACCCACAACAGCGCTCTCAATAACCTTCTTGAAATATTTGTCGATGCCGAAATCTTTTAACACTGTCTCTACATTGCCATAGAAATTCGACACAAGAACCATCGGGTATTTTTTCGACAAGGCTTCGAGCACCGGCTTGGCATTCTCCACCGACGCCTTAGCAGAGTCATAACATATCAGCGCCACTTTCTTGGCCATATCTTCCACTTGCGACGCCGGGAAATGACCAAGCTCGGAAAGGCGCTGAAGTTCTATCTGCATCTTGATGTCGAGAAGGTCATGAAAATTATGGTGGGGAAGGATATGAAGCGTGCGAGCCAGCTCACGCTCTGCATACACATACACCTCACGGAACTCTGCCTTGTCGGCCGCAACCCCGGCCTGCTGCCACGCATCCCATATCACCTCGCTCCAATGGTCGCCTCCGGTGTCAAGGGTGCCGCCATAGTCGAATATGATACCTTTTATCTTACTTACGTCTACATTCATAACATTATATTATTTATAAGGAAACTCACGCCAGTTATAAGGAAACTCACGCCCGCCGTGTCGCCCGGATTCCGAAGCAGGGGTGAGCGGCCGGTCTCAGCCCTCCCTCTGCAACTGTCTCACAAAGCTTTTGCATATCTTTTCGTGGCGACACATCATATATACTAAAACGATATTGAGCACCGTGAGTTCGAACGCAAAATAAAGCCAAGGCATACGGAAAATCAGTATTGCGGCAAAAAGGGCGAAACTTCTCGTATTGAAAGAGAGAATATTGGTGTATTTCATCAGAGGCTTGCTCTTCTCGCGGAACGCGTCGCGGAAGCTTTGCGGAATGTCCTGTCCGTATTTCTCCTTCAAGACACTGCGAAGCCTCTGCATCCACGGGGTGCGCTTCTCCTGCCCCACAGTGTAGTTGGTGTAGAAAGCAAGAGTGAGCTTGCTCCAGAAATCTTTTTTCCAAGAAAGCTGATGAAAGCGCTCCCGGAGCACAGAGGCAGTGTCGAGCTCGCTTCCCTCTTTACCCTTCAGGAAGAAAAGATGGAACTGACGGTAATAGTCGGCCATGGCTGCCTGAGTGGCATGGAAAAAACCTGTCACCACAGCCATCACCCATATCACCCAGTGATGAGCGCTGAAAAAATCACTCGTGACATTCTCGCGCAGACATATCGCCACATAGATGGCAATAAACCAAAGGTCGCCGCTAAGCCCGTCAAGAATTCGGCCTATGCGTGAATACTGCTTGGTCATGCGCGCAAGCTGGCCGTCGGCGCTGTCGAAAGAATCGGCCCACATCAGAAGCACAACCCCGATAACATTTATCCAGATATTGTCAAAATAGAAAGCCACGCCGGCCCCCACCCCAAGAAAGATAGAGGCTATCGTGATGGCATTAGGCGTGATGCCGAGTTTCTTTGCCAGCAAAGCCCACCTATAGCCGATGGGCCGGTAAAATATGAGGTCGAAAGTCTCCTCCGTGTCCATCGACTTCAGAGAATCCTTATATGACGAATTTCCTTTTTCCAAATTATCCATGTTCCGCTATCAGTTTTTATCAGCATCTTTCTTTCGCCATGCCTTGATGGCCGAAAGCACACATTTGGCAATGTAGGGGGCTGCATCCTGCCGACACGGGGCGAAACTTGGCCAGTCGTTGAAGTCGATTATCCTCACAGTCCCGTCGGCACCGACAATGCAGTCGCCGCCATAGATCTTCACATCGAGTATGTCGGAAGCCGCCTGGCACATCTCTTTGAGTTTATCCTCGTCGAAATGCAGGCCACGGCTTTTGCCGTTCACCGCCTCGTGGCCATATTTGCTATGACCCTCGTCGAAAGGATAGAACCAATAGAAAAACGGCTGGCCGCTCACGCCATAAAACTTTATAAGGTCGCCCACAAGATGGCGGTTGATGACCGCCCTCTTTATTCCTCTGTAGAAATATTCGTGAAGCACCTCCTGCGCCTCCTCGGGATGACGGCAATAGCTCACGTCTTCCTTGTGCATAGCGTGAAAATCGCCTCGCTTGATCCAGCATGAGGAGAAACCGGCCTTCCGAAGATCGTCAACCACCGACTCGTTAGTGTTGACAATAAGGCTGTCGGGATAAGGCACCTTGTTGCCGAGCAAAATGCGGGTCATGCGCTCGCGGGTGCAGTTCTCTATGCCGAATCCTGAATTTATCACAAGCTTCCCCTCCTCTTCAAGGGCCTGGAGTTTGGCAATCGACGCCTGCTCGCGACACATATTGAGAATTACAGGCTCCTCAATGTCGGAAGCCTGGAATTTATCTTCGCTATAAACGTTGACTTCACAGCCGCGCTTGCGCAGCTGCTCGGCCGCGGCATTAAAAATCGCCGCGTCGTTTCCGATGTGGTTGGGGGAATAGGCTCCGGCTCTCATCACCCCCGCTATCTTTATATCCGCCATGGGTTATATTTTCAATATTTTATTCCGATTTCAGAAAAGCCTCGGCTGAGGCAATGTCGGAGGCATGGTCTACATCCACTATCTTGTTCATATCGTAAGCCATCAGCCAAAGCCCGTCGCTCACGAGAGCACGCTGATAATTGCGCATCCTGCCCACGCCTTCGTCAAGACACCTCCTCAACACCGGGATGGAACTGCCCGAAAGGCCATAGACGCCTCCGCTCACATATCTCACGCCCTCTGCAGGAGAATCAAGAAAACCGGCTATCCTGCCATCCTCATCGGTGGCCACATAGAGAGGCTTCTCGTCGTCAATAAACGAGGTGACAGCCATCATCCCGTCTATGTCTTCGGGAGCATTCTCATATGCCTCCACATATTTTGCAAAATCCCGCTCACGGAAAATAGTGTCGACCGTAGTTATGATGAAACGCCCCTTACCCTCCATCACTTTCGACAGCTCGTAGAAACTGTGCATGGAAGTTGGAGTGGTTTTCACCACAAGATGAAGCGGGCAAGGTAGCTGCGGGGCAAGAGCCCGAAGGAAGCCGGCCACTTCTGTCATCTCTTCATTCACAATCACGCTCACCGATTCAGCGCCACACCTCACAAAGATGTCGATAAGCCGGCCAATCATGGGCGACCCGTCGATACGCACCAAAGGTTTCGGGAATCCTACCCCCTCCTGCACAAGCCGCGACCCCTGGCCGGCGGCAATTATTCCGAAATTCATGATTCAGTATTTTGAGTTGATGTGTTGTCGCTATCCTCTTCCGGCTCCTGCCGAGTCTCCGGCCTGGCTTTCACGCCATCTCCCTTGGAGGGAGACGGCTTCTCCTTTTTCGGCTGACGCTCTCCGAGGCTCTGGCGCTCACCCTTGTCGGGTTTGTCGGTTGTGTATTTTCTCAACGGATTGGCCGATGCCGCCAGAAAAGACTCCCTGCGGCGGAAGATATCGATGGCCTTGTAGATTGCCTCGCGCATGGACGTCTCGTCGGCAACACCCTTCCAGGCAATTCCGAATGCTGTGCCATGGTCGGGAGATGTTCTCACATAAGGCAGCCCGGCTGTGAAGTTCACACCGCGCTCGCCGGCAATAGTCTTGAACGGGGCAAGCCCCTGGTCGTGATACATGGCCACTATGCCGTCAAACTTGCGGTAATCGCCAAGCCCGAAGAATCCGTCGGCGGCAAACGGGCCGAACGCAAGCACTCCCTTTTCGCGGAACTCCGCTATGGCCGGCTCTATTATCTCCTTCTCCTCTGTGCCGAGCACACCTCCGTCACCGGCATGAGGGTTAAGCGACAGAACGGCAATCTTCGGCCTTTCAAAACCGAAGTCCTGACGCAACGACAGGTTGAGTGAATCAATCGCCGCATCTACGCTCTCTTTTGTGACAGCCTCCGCCACTTTCGACACCGGCAGGTGTGTGCTGACCAAAGCCACACGGACATTGTCGTCAAAAAGAATCATGCGCGCTTTGCTGCCATCGCCTAAGGCGGCTTCAAGATATTCCGTGTGACCGGGGAAACGGAACTTGTCGCTCTGCACAGCCTCTTTTGAGATAGGGGCCGTGACGAGCACATCGATGTCGCCTGCCTTGAGAGCCGCCACGGCTGCCTCAAGAGCCGCCACAGCCGCTTCGCCGGAGGCTGCCGTAGGCTCGCCGGGAGTCAGTTCCGGCACTTCTGCGCCTATCTCCACAACGCTCACACGCCCGTCAGGAGCGGAACCGGCATCCGTCGCCTTGTTTAATCTGATCTCCTCCAGCCCGAGCTGCTTGCGGCATTTCTCGGCAAGGGAGTGATAACCGAAAATAACCGGGGTGCACAGTTCGGTGACACTCTCATGAGCCAGAGCCTTTAGCGTAACTTCATAGCCTACCCCATTTATGTCTCCGTGGGTGATGCCCACTCTTATTGGTCTTGCCATCGTAATAATCATTTTTTATTCTTGCCGGCAAGCATTCCGCAGGCGGCCATTATGTCTTCACCTCGCGAGCTCCTGATAGTGGCTGTCACTCCTTTGGAGTTGAGGTAATTTCTGAACATCAGCATTCTCTCGTCGCTGCTTGGATGCAGTTCCACTCCGGGGATAACGTGAAATCTGATAAGGTTCACCCTGCAGTCAAGCCCCCGGATAAGGCGTATGAGCAAATCGGCGTGGGCTATGTCGTCGTTCACGCCGCGCCACATGATATATTCAAAAGAGAGCCTTCGCTGGTGGCTGAAGTCATATGCCTCAAGCATTTTTATCACGCTCGAAATCGGGAATGCCCTCTGGGCGGGCATAAGCTGGTCGCGCTGCATGGGGTCGGCAGTGTGAAGGCTCACGGCCACATGCACCTGAGTCTTCTCCAAGAGATCTTTCAACTGAGGCAGCTTGCCTACTGTCGACACCGTGATGCGCTTAGGGCTCCATGCCATTCCCCATGGCGCGGTCATTATCTCAATCACAGTAAGAAGCGCGTCAATATTGTCAAGAGGCTCCCCCATTCCCATAAACACCACATTGGTGAGCTCCGTGGCCGGAGTCTCTCCGGGCTTGGGAGCCGGGGGGATGCTCAACACCTGGTTGATAATCTGCGCCGCTGTGAGCTGCGCTCTGAAGCCAAGGCGGCCTGTGGCGCAGAAATAACAGTTCATCTTGCAGCCGGCTTGCGACGACACGCAAAGAGTGGCCCTGTCGTGGTCCGGGATATACACACTCTCTATGTCATTGCCGCTGCCCACATCGAAAAGATATTTCACTGTGCCGTCGGCTGATTTCTGACGCGACAGCGGGGCCTCCCGCCCTGTCACATAATTCGCCTCGAGCCATTCTCGATTTTTCTTCGAGATATTGACCATCTCGTCAAATCGGGTCACCTTCTTTTTATATAGCCATTCGGCCAGCTGTTTCGCCACAAATTTCTGCATTCCTCCGGAAAGCACCACTTTTGTGAGCGCATCCAGATTCATGCCAATCAGCGGGGGACGTTGCGTGGTTGCCTGCATATTCTTTGTTATGTCTGTGTTGTGTTAAAGCGAAGGGCCGGCGCCGGGAAACGGCGACGACCCTTCGGCTGTGTTATCGTCTCTTCGATACCTGCGTCATCAATCGCCGGCCTCGAATTTATAGATATTATTTTCAATCTCCTTAGCGCCTTTGAGCATTTCACCCATGTTGGGGCTAATGAGCTGGAAATACTGCTGCTCATACTGCTGCTCGCTATAGGGGAATTTTTCTGTTGCAGTTGAAGTGACCTGGTAAGCATACACTCCGTCGTCGCCCTTGACAACAACCACCTTGCCGGGCTGGCTGCCGGCTATGCGGCCCATCACACGGGCATCGCGCACCTGCGAGTTGCGGCCGAAACGGAAGTTGGGGTTGTTCTGGGGCTCAACGCCCATAGCCTGAGCGGCCGATGCCATGCTGCCGGCCTTGGGCTGATACTGCTTAACCAATTCGTCGCCTGCCTTCGACTTGCGGGCACGGTCTGTCACAATCTTATTAACATCGTTGTTGGTGAGCGGAGCGAAGTCGTCATATTCATTGACCACTGCCACTGCATAGAGAGCGGGGGTCATGGCATCTTTCGACTCATAGATGTGGCTCACTGCGCCGGGCTTGCCGTCGATCATCACCCAACGCACCACCTGGCGGCTGTCGGGATAGTAGCTCTGCATTCCTGCCATGCGGGGCATTGCCGGCTGAGAAGACGACACGCTCATGTTCTGAACAGAATAGCCCGACTTGGCTGCATTGGCCATGAAATTCTTTGTGCTGGCATTCTCGTCGAGGAATTTCTCAAGTTTGGCACGCTCGTCATTGAGAGTCTTGGAACTCGGCTTGAGATCATAAGTCACCTCGTCATATTCATACACCTCTACAGGAGCATTTCTTTTCGACACCTGAGCAAGCACAGCACCCTGGGGCGCCGACATCAGAGAAATATATTTGCCTCCGGCATTGAAAAGAGAGTCAAGCTGGCTTGATTCAAGAGCGCCTGTGCGACCCTGTGCATTGAAAAGTGTTATCCACTGCTCTTTCTGGGCGAACACGCTGTCGGCGGGGAACTTCTTGCCGATCGAATCGATTGAGAGCCCGCTGTTGAGGCTTGCAAGCACCTTGTCGGCCAAATTGCCGCCTGCCACCTGCACGAGGTTAAGCTGCACTGAGTCGACAGCCTGAGAACGACGGCCCATCTTCACGATTGTAAAGCCTTTGAGGTTTTCGCTGATAAGTTTCACAGAATCGCGTGAAGCGGAAAGCACATAGTCTTTCACCATGCCTCTGGGGAGGTCAGCTGCGCGAAGCTCCTTATGAGTCAATACTATTCCTTCCTTTTTAAGTTCCTTGCTCAGCTGCGCTGAGCTGTCGCGGAGCACAGCCGTGGTCTGCGCTGCAAGACGGCGGGCCGCCTCACGGTCGGCTGCAGAAGGAGCGATGCTCACTGCTATGAACGCAACATCCTTGGTGGGCTCAACCACTTTAAAGCGGTTCTTCACGTTCTCATATTCCGCGCGGAGCGCATTCTCGTCGACAGCATATTTTTCCGGGTCGAGCTGGCCGTAGGGATGATAAGCATAGTCAACGTTGCGGGTTGCCACATAGTCATTATAAAGAGCCTTCTTGTCAAGGTCGTTTGCCTTGATTGTGCCATAGAGCAGACGCTGATAAGTCTGACGACGAATCATCTGGCTTGTCTCTGCCTCCATGGCCACCCATACTTTCTGGAACGGCTCCATCTGAGCGTCGGTAAGGCCATTGCGCTTAGGATTGAAAATCACCTCATATGCCTGCTGGGGAGTTGACACGCTCATGCCGGAGGCGTTGAGCTGCTGCATAATCTCCTGAATGCGCGGGTTCACAGGGTTTTCGAGGATGTAGAAACTGAGTTGCGAACCTGATGTCTGAATCCCGGCATTGTCGGCGGCTTCGTCAAGAAGGGTTTCGCTCACAAGGTTGTCAAGCGCCATCTGGGAGAGGAGCTGTGTGTCGAAGTTAGCATACTGGGCCGGGTTCTGACGGCGGGCCTGCTCCAACTGGTTGTTGAGTTCCTCACGCTTACGGATGTAGTCGGTGTAGTCTATCTTTTCGCCGCCGATTTTAGCCACTGTTGTGTGGTCGCCAAACAAATTTCGGCTGTTGGTGATTGCGTCACCAACAATGAAGGCAAGGAGCGCCACGCCGATCGCTACGATCAGTAACCCTGACTTGCTTCTGATTTTCTCTAATGTTGCCATTCTGTGCTATCGCTGTAATTGTGTTTGATTAATTCTATGGAAAAATGTCCTGATTTGGCCATATCTCTTGCGAAATATGGCCTAATCCGGATTGTTTTGAGCACGCAAAGATAACACTTTTGGCTCAAATCCCCAATATTAATGCCGATTTATTAAAAAATTTTCACTCAATCGGCTTCCGGATGCCCTTTCAACGAGGGTATCAGGCTTTTCCACGGATAAATATCAAGCTATCCCGAATGCCTCTTTGATGCGTTCGGTCATGTCGAGTTTCTCCCATGTGAAGAGTTCCACTTCCATTGAAAGCGGAGCCTTGTCATAGCGCGAGGCAAACTCTTTCACCACCGTGCGAGGCTCGCGCCCCATGTGGCCGTAAGAGGCAGTCTCCCTGTAGATGGGTTTCCTCAATTTGAGAGCGGACTCAATCGCCCCGGGACGAAGGTCAAAGAGCTCCTTGATTTTTTCCGCTATCAAAGCATCGTCTATGCCCTCGCGCGCAGTGCCGTATGTGTCGACAAATATGTTTATCGGCTCGGCCTTGCCTATGGCGTAGCTAACCTGCACAAGCATCTCGCGGGCCACTCCGGCGGCAACCATGTTCTTAGCGATGTGACGACATGCGTAAGCTGCCGAACGGTCCACCTTCGACGGGTCCTTGCCGGAGAAGGCGCCCCCTCCGTGGGCTCCGCGCCCGCCATAAGTGTCGACTATTATCTTGCGCCCCGTCAGTCCGGTGTCGGCATGGGGGCCGCCAAGCACGAACTTACCTGTGGGGTTCACATGCAACACAAGCTTGTCGTCGAAAAGGGCACGCACTTTTTCAGGGAGCTTGGCAATCACACGCGGAAGAAGCACCTCTTCCACATCTTTGCGAATACGCTCCAGCATCTCCTGGTCAGCCCTTGTCTGAGCCTGCTCGGTGTCGTCGAGCGCGGGGATAAAATCATCGTGCTGTGTAGAAATCACAATTGTGTGCACACGAAGAGGAGTGCGGTCGTCGGCATATTCCACAGTCACCTGGCTCTTTGCGTCAGGGCGCAGATACGTCTTCAGTTTACCTTTTCTATAATAAGACATCTCCTGACCCTCGCGGCGTATTTCCGCGAGTTCGCGGAGAAGAAGGTGAGAAAGGTCGAGTGAAAGCGGCATGTAGTTATCGGTTTCATCTACTGCGTAACCGAACATCATGCCCTGGTCGCCGGCGCCCTGCTGAAGTTGCTCGCCACGGCTCACGCCCCTGTTGATGTCGCAGCTCTGCTCGTGTATGGCAGAGAGGATGCCAAGAGAATCGCCGTCGAAACGATATGCGCCTCTGTCATAGCCAATCTCCCTTATAAGTTCGCGCACAGTGGAATGAAGGTCTACATACGCGCCGCTGCTCACTTCTCCGGCCACTACCACCTGCCCGGTGGTGCAAAGAGTCTCGATGGCCACATGGCTTTGAGGATCGCGGGCGAGAAACTCGTCAAGAAGAGTGTCGCTTATCTGGTCGGCCACCTTGTCGGGGTGCCCTTCGGAAACTGATTCCGATGTGAATAAATAACTCATATAATGTATTCTATTTTTTATTTTATTTGGTTTCGATGCTCGTCCCACACAATGGCCAAAGCATATTTATAATCTCAATATTTGGCGAGGCATAAAAAAAGAGCCTCCGGATTCGGGCTCGCGCCCACTTCCAAATGCTCCGCCTGAACTTCCGGCCGCGCCAGGCGCATCCGGAAGAGGAAAATCCTCAATGTGCAGTTTTAGCATTTTTTCAAGTGGTTGCAAGCAGCCAAATTTTTCCACTTCATGGCCATGGGCCATGCTTTTTCATTTGCAAAATTACAACATTCCGGTGTAATCCGCAAATAACAGGCCACAAAAAATCCGCAGGCAGTAAAGCCTGCGGATTTCTGTCGGGGTGAGGCGACTCGAACGCCCGACCTCTACGTCCCGAACGTAGCGCGCTAACCAACTGTGCTACACCCCGATTGCGTTAGCGACTGCAAAGTTAGACATTTTTTTTGAAACAGCCAAATATTTTTCACTTTTTTCAATAATCTTAAAAAATTTCATAGCCTGTTCGTCATTTTATTTGACTGTCACATTATCTGCACATCTGCATTTAGCGACACTTAACCACAACATATGCAATTTTTTAAACACACATTGCGCATAGTCACGGGTTGTATCTTATAATATCGGAGCCTGCTCCTTTTTTTCGTACTATGCAGATTCCTTTCACGGGATGCCGGCTTGTCACCATAGGTTACGACGCGGCAGGTCTTTGTCATAGCGTGATCGCAATCTTTCTACAAGACGAGAGAGGTCGCGAGAAAAGCGATGGCCAATCCAGACTCCGCTATTCGTGAGTATAACCCAGCACTCTCCATCGGGAAATCTCTCAATAAGCGCATGAGTAGAGCTGAGGGTGCCGGTGCGCGACCATTTCCCTTTTGCATCAACCTCGCTCCAGCCACGGCTCATCTTGTCATTGTCGTCATGAGCAGTCATAGCAGCCACGCTGTTTGCATTTATCACATCCCTGACACGGGAATCGCCGTCAATAGCGGCCACAAGACGCGCCAGATCGGCGGCGGAGGCCACCCATCCTCCGGCACCCATGAGCCCATTGACGTTGCTGCCGCCATACACCCTTTCAACCATTTTTCCGCTGCCGTTATACTCCTCCACCAATTCTCCATCGGGGGGATAATACTTCACCTCACGCTTGTTGCGGTCGGCATAATAATTTGTGGCAGGACAAAAATAATACGCCCCGGCAGGCTGCAATACCTCCTTATCGACGTAATCCCAGTAACTAAGCCCTGTAACTTTCTCTATAACAAGAGAAAGCAACATATATCCAAAATTACTGTACCGTCTTCCGAAACCCGGCATAAACCCTAAGCGGCGCCCGAGCACAATCTTTGTAAGCTCCTGATTAGTCGGCGGGGTTTTAAGCTTCTTAACCGCCATAATATCTTTGGTGTTAAACATCGGATCACCCGCACCCAAAGTAAAACCACCCTTATGCCTGAGAAGATGGTCAACCGTAATCTCCTTTATCCTTTGGTCGCGTATGGCAGACGTATAGGAAGTGTCGTTAAGAATCCCTTCATGTCCAAACACCTTCATGTCAAGATTGAGTTTCCCTTGCTCACAAAGCTTCATTATTGCCACCGCAGTTATAAGTTTTGAAGCCGAAGCCATACGCATTATCGATGTTGCCTCCATCTTGTCGCCGGCTTCCCTGTCGGCCCAGCCATAACCTTTGGCATAAAGCAACGAGTCATTGCGAGTAACAGCCACAGACATTCCTTTAAGCTCCCACTTCTGCATGAATAGCTCAATCTCCTTGTCCATAGGATACAGAGCCTTCCATTCCGACGAACGATTTGTCAACGTGTCGCTCCACCTGACTGAGAACCCCTTCGGCGATTCTTCGGGAGAATCTGCCTCCCTTTTCATAAATATGTGAATAAGCACAAATATCAGCACCGAAAAACCGATAATATAAAGCGTGCCCCTTCTGATGTCAGATTTCCTCATCTTTAAAAAGATAAAATCCTGCCTGATAAAGCAGGAACCCAACTGCAAAGATAATCATTAAAACTAACATTCACAAAGAAGAATATCCATATCCACAAGTGTTTACCGGCCATTAGGCAGTGATGCAAACCATTATGCGCCATTTTGCGTTATAAATAAAAAATTATCAACAATAATCCCCTAATACGAATTATACATATGAACCACAAAAAACTGACAGCCGAGAATGGCCGCCCTATAGCCGACAATCAGAATGTGCAGACCGCCGGCGTGCGCGGCCCTGTCACAATCCAAGACCCCTGGTATATCGAAAAACTCGCCCACTTCGACAGAGAGGTGATTCCTGAAAGAAGAATGCACGCCAAAGGGTCAGGGGCATTCGGCACTTTCACTGTCACTAATGATATTTCCGAATTTACAAAAGCTTCGATATTTGCAGAGGTCGGCAAGAAGACCCCTTGCCTGGTGAGATTCTCGACGGTGGCTGGAGAAAGAGGCGCCGCCGATGCCGAGAGAGACATCAGAGGGTTTGCCATCAAATTCTATACCGACGAAGGCAACTGGGATCTGGTTGGCAACAACACTCCGGTGTTTTTCATTCGCGACCCGCTGAAATTTCCCGACCTTAACCACGCCATAAAACGCGACCCGAGGACAGGGCTCCGCAACCCGACAAGCAACTGGGATTTCTGGACTCTCCTTCCGGAGGCACTTCATCAAATCACGATCACCATGTCGCCGCGAGGCATTCCCGCTTCGTTCAGAAATATGCACGGTTTCGGCAGCCACACTTACAGCTTTATAAACAAAGACAACAAACGAACCTGGGTAAAATTTCATTTCCGCACCCTGCAAGGAATAAAAAATCTTTCCGACAAAGAGGCGGAAAATCTGATTGCAAAAGACCGCGAGTCGCATCAGCGCGACCTATTCGAGGCGATAGAACGCGGAGACTTCCCTCGATGGAAACTACAAGTGCAACTCATGACCGAAGAAGAGGCAAAGGAATATAATATAAACCCGTTTGATCTCACCAAAGTGTGGTATCACAAAGATTTCCCGCTTCGAGATGTAGGAATCCTGGAGCTAAACCGCAATCCCGACAACTTCTTCACCGACATAGAACAGGCCGCCTTCAACCCTATGAATTTCGTTGACGGCATCGGCCTGTCGCCCGACAAAATGCTTCAGGGGCGACTCTTTGCATATGGCGATGCACAGCGCTACCGCCTTGGCGTGAACCATAACCTCATTCCCGTGAACCGGCCGAAATGCCCGTTCCATTCTTACCACCGCGACGGACAGATGCGCACCGACGACAACTATGGGGCGACAGTGCCTTACGAGCCCAACAGTTTCGGAGAATGGAAAGACTCGCCTGAATTAAAAGAACCACCTTTGGAGGTGCATGGCGACGTGTTCAACTACGATGAGCGCGAGTATGACAGCGACTACTACACTCAGCCCGGAAAACTGTGGCGGCTCATGAGCATGGAAGACCGCAAGGCCACTTGCGACAATACAGCCGGACAGATGGAAGGTGTGCCCCTCTTCATCCAGCAACGCCATGTGAGGGCATGCAACTGCGCTGACCCTGAATACGGAAGAATGCTTGCCGAAGCCCTCGGAATAAGCCTTGACGATGCTTTGACAGCAGAAGACCCCGCACATCCTGCATGGGATAAGCGGAATCTCTGAATTTTCTTTGCCTGTTAAAAAAATTTTTCTAATTTTGCCAAATAATGTATCAAGGCCCGTACTTTCGGGCCTGATACATCCATTTTTTACCCCATAATAACTAAGACTCACCAAAATGTCTTCACCCAAAACCTCAACCCAAAGCATCGGGCCATCCATATATTGGGTGCTTCTTGCGCTAATGATTATTCCGTTCGACCTTATATTAGGAGAGAAATATCAGTTAATAACCCCTCCTGTAGCTCTCTTCACAGGTCTTGTATTCGCATTCATATTCGGCATTCCCTATCCGAAATTTAATAAGAAACTCTCCAAATACCTTCTTCAGGCATCAGTGGTGGGACTCGGCTTCGGCATGAACCTGCAAGAGTCATTACAGTCAGGAGCCGACGGAATGCTTTTCACGATTATATCCGTGATCGGAGTGATGATCATAGGGGTGATCCTTGGCCGCTATATGGACATTGACCGCAAAACTTCTTATCTTATTTCATCAGGCACCGCAATCTGCGGAGGCAGCGCCATTGCCGCAGTGGGAGGAGTGCTCAGAGCCAACGAGAACGAAATGGCAGTGTCGCTGGGCGTGATTTTCATACTCAATGCGATAGCCTTATTCATTTTCCCGCCTATGGGTCATTTCTTCGGACTCTCGCAAGCCCAGTTCGGCACTTGGGCGGCCATCGCCATACACGACACCAGCTCAGTTGTAGGTGCAGGAGCCGAATATGGAGCCGAAGCATGCGACCTTGCAACGCTCATAAAGTGCACACGCGCACTTTGGATCATTCCCCTCGCATTCTTCACAATGTGGTATTTCCGCAATGACAAAAGCGGAGAAGGGAAAGCAAAAGTATCGATCCCCTGGTTCATTCTGCTATTCGTAGTGGCTATGGTGATTTTCACTTACACTCCCGAAAGCGCCATGACTGTGATGGGGCCTGTCTACAACGCTATTGTCGTTATTGCCAAAAAGGCTCTTGTAGTCGTGCTGTTTGCAATAGGGGCGAGCCTTAGCCTGAAAGTTGTGAAACAAGTGGGCGTGAAACCACTCATTCAGGCAATAACCCTATGGGTTGCCATAGGCGCATCAAGCCTTTTTGTTGTGATGTATACCATCGACTAATTTAGTTGTGATGCACATTGTCGACTAATCAGACAACTAACCTCCATCATGTCGCCAATACGATATATAATCACTCATTCAAGCCTAAGCTCCCTGATGATGGGTATCGGGGCGGTGCTCGCCGGCACTGCCTCAGCCGCAATCAGGGGAAACACCGAGTATATGCCGGCCACTCTTTGCATAATCTTTGTGGTGTGTGCCCAGATGTCGGCAAATATGTATTACCGCTATTATGATGTGACCCATAATTGCGGCAACAACATCGATGAAGGAAACTCGTCAAAAGCGGTCCGCGAGATGCTGATGCACCTCAAGGAATACAGCACAGGGATGTTTCTTCTGGCCGTCATGACCGGCATGGCGATAATCACAATGGCCGGAGCCTGGTCTTTGATGCTCGGCGCGTTTATTGTTGTGGCAGGATGGCTGTCTTCGGGCGGAAGCCTCCCTTTGCTGCGAACTCCGTATGGCATCGTCTGCTCCTTTATTTTTTTCGGGCCTGTATGTGTGATTTCAACATCGCTCATTCAGTCAATGCACGAAGCATCGCAGCCTCTCAACTGGTATGACATAACCCCGGCCCTTTACATGAGCCTCGCAATAGGGCTTATGTGCATCAACTCCACGATGCTCTACGGCTACGCGTCATATTATCGCGACCTGCGTAACTCCAAAGCATCGTTCGTGACATTATGCGGCCGACGCATAACTCGCATTATTTTCATAGTGAACGGAGCGCTATACACGGCAATCATAATTGGCATGTGCTATTCCCTTCACCTGAACATCTACAGCCTTGAGATGACACCATCCGTGCTGTGCTTCATAATCGACATATACATATGGTGGAAGATGCGCACACTCCCGCGATATAAAGACTACACGCTCATCGACGTGGGGAACTTCAACGTGCTCCTTATGGGGTTGCTTTCATTCCTTATCTTTGAAATCACGGGAGTGCCTGACGACAGCCGCCTGACATTCTTCGGCCTCTGACACCCATGTCAGAAAATCGAGCTTCCGATGTCGGTTGTGAAACGTTCGGGCGCCTCGATTCCGGCAAGCGAATTTCCAAAGGTGTTCAATTCGGGGCTCCATACAGCAACCGAGAGTTTCCCGGGCATATAGGCGGCAATCCCGCCTCCAACCCCACTCTTGCCGGGAAGGCCGACACGATAGGCAAAATCACCGCTCTCGTCGTAGAACCCGCATGTGGCCATGACCGCTCCGATACGCTTCGACTGGCTCACGGTCAGCACCCTCTTCCCGAATAGCCCTTCGGGTGAATATGTCACTGATTCTCTTAAAGGCTCAACTGCCTTACCCTAAACATCCCGCGAATCAGCCATTTCAAAGAGACAAAGAAACCGGCTTTCCCTTCCCGATGCAGCCTCCATGCTTTCAACACAATCCTTAGCCACCCTGAATATGGATAAATCACTCTTGTCACACATCCCTGCCCCATCAGAATTCCCTCACTCACCCTTCCTCCTGTAGTGACTGCCGGATGCCTGCAGATCTCCACCCCTATGTGCCGGGCTGTCAATCCTCGCCTTATTGCCGACACCATAAACAGCTCCTCTTCTCCGCAACACATCTCTGGAGCTCCAAGCCCAAGCATCGGGTCAAACCTCAGATTCCCTATCCTATCCCTTCTAAACGCCATCTCCATGCTCGTCACCCAATACCCTTTGGGCAAGGGCACCCCCAATTTGGCGCCGTCTTGCGGATAAGGCTTAGGCGTAGGGAAACCCACACGAAATGTGGCAACATCAAGACACGGATCATCTTCAAACGCTCGCCTGATTCTCACAATCCCTTCCGGATAATACTCCAGGTCATCATCTGAGATAAGAACAATATCGCCTGTGCAATTAGCAATAGCATTGTTGCGGTTATTGGAGAGACCTTTCTTATCCAGTCTGAAAACAGCTACATCTTTTCTATCCTTCAAGATCTCCGGCAACACGGCATCGCCATGCTCCTGCCACGACACCACATACCTAACCCCCTCTTCAGGAGGGAGCAACATCATCGCGACCCTTGACGGCCCGTCAGCTCCATATGTGCATATCGCTATATCGAGTTCAAGCATCCTTGCATTCTTTTTGTAGGTTCATCATATCGGCTCGTCAAGAAAACTCCTCTTGGGGAATGACTTTTTCTCACTCTCCTTTTTTGTCGTTTTTTTGCCATCCTTTCCTCCTTTCTTACGAGCATTCACTTTATTCCGCACAGAGTCTGCCGGTTCCGGTCCAGATATTGAATCGGAATTATACAGAATCTTCACCTGCGCAGACATATCCCCCTTTTCCGGCCTCCCACAATAGGACAGGGCCGCACCTACCCCTGTCACCAGAAGCGCAAGCGCGGCCACCACCAATATTCCTCTTCTTTCAGACGACGTCAGAGATGACATACAAATCCGAGGTTGAAACAAATTATGGCTACTCCATTCCCCTCGAGCCCGGAATATCCCAGCTGCCAGTCAAATCCGGAATGCGCATTTCCTGAATCCCAGTTCCCCTCTATCCTTGAGGTGATATTGCCATATCCCAAGGCAGCATACACGAAATGCCCTCTGCTGCCGTCTACACTTTCCGACAGAATGTCGGGCTGTTCTGTCTGAGCACAAAGTGTGCCTGAAGAAATGATTGCCATGGCCATTGCCACGCTTCTGAATCGATTCATGTTGTCAAGTCTCATGTCTTAAAATGGTAAGTTATTAATAGTGTGTCAAAATGGATAACCTATGGCAAGATGGAAAGCGAATGCGTCTTTAAAAGGGATATTGAAATAATGACTCGAGCCATTGTCATAAGGCACATGCAGGCCATACCCCAGATCACCTCTGATAACCATCATCCCTATGTCTACACGCAGGCCGATTCCCGTGCCAAGCGCTATGTCTTTAAAGAATGTTTTCCCGTTGAGTGCGCCTCCCGGGCGCATGGGGTCGTTCTTGAGCAGCCAGATATTTCCGGCATCAACGAACACCGCGCCGTGAAGCACGCTGATTATCGGGAAACGATACTCCGTGTTGAGTTCAAGTTTAAACGTACCGGTCTGGTCAAAATATCCATCGCGCATAGAGACCGGAGCCCTGTATGAACCGGGGCCTATCGAGCGAACGGTGAATGCGCGTATAGAATTTGCGCCTCCTATATAGAACTGTTCCGAATATGGCACCTCCTGTGAATTGCCGTAGGCATGAGCCGCCCCTATCAAGATGCGCGACACGAGCCACTGGTCGCTTCCTTTCACAAGCCGACGATTGTAGACAAGCTGGGCCTGACCCTTCACAAACTGCGAGAATGGAGTGCCAAACAATTTCTTCTCACCTTTAACCCCACAGGCACGCCATATGCCGTCGAACACGTTGCCGGCTTCCGTGAATGTGGCTGTAAACGTGATTCCGTTGATACGTTCACGCTCAAAGAATCGGTCGTAGGTGTAGGTGTAAGATAACTGAGGAATGAACTGGCTTTGGAAACTCAACGCCACAGCCGGGTTCTGCGCCATGATGGAATCAAACTCGTGTGTAGTGGTTATGAGTTTGTTATAAGTAAGTTTGAATGGTGTGAACGAATTCACTGAATGCCTCCCTCCTCTCCACTCATATGTGATGCCGGCGTTGAATTCAGCAAGTTTGAAAAAATGCGGTCGATTGAGGATGCTGGCCCCAAGGTTAAGTGTGGTCCAGTTGATATCCCTGTTGCTTCGCTTTACAAACTTGGGGGCGAGAAGCCTCGGAAATGCAAGTGTGGCGTTCACACCAAACTCATAACTGTTGAACACACTCCCCCTGTTGCGGCCCGTCTGCCATTCATAGTTGGCATTGAGCTGCACGCTAAGACGCTCCCCTCCGCCAAATATATTATTATTTGACAATCCTAAAATCAGGCCCGGGCCAAGATAGCTGTTAGACTTCGATGTGGCGTTCACCTCGATCGAAGCCTCCATCGGGTCTTCAAACTGAACGAAGTTATAGACATCAAGAGTAGGGTTGGCGGCAGAAGTGTCGGTCGGTATAGGCTGAATCTGGATGTTTCCGAATATGCCGAGACGAGAAAAACGTGTCTGTGTGCGGTTCATGTCGCGCACAGAAAATAATTTCCCCTCCCTGAATGTTATGCATGAAGGTATCAGATTCTTCCTGAGTTTTGCCGGGCGCATCACAATCACATCGCCTCGCCTGGTCTTCATAGTGTCGGGAGTGCCGGCAAACGACTTGCTGTTGCGCAAAACGGTGGTGTAGATATTACCTGTGCGATACTGAAGTTTTGCCATCTGCGGCACATTGCCGGCAATCGACAGCTTCACGGCAATGCTCCCCGGATTGATCAGGGAGTCGGCCTGAAACTCTATGTATTCCGGGCGGAAATAATAATACCCCTTGTTGCGCATAGAGTTTACAATCCTTATCCTCTCCGCAGCTAATGAATCTACGCTAAACACCTCCCCTTTCTTGAGATATGGGCTTTTCTTTGCAACGGAATCTATGTAGCGGTTAATTTTGCTGTCGCCGCCAAGATAGATAATTGAATCGAGGCGATATGGCTCTGACACATTCAGCGTATAGTCTATGGCCGCCTTGCGGTCATTGTGCTTGCTGTAGGCAATGTCATATGTTGCTGTGGAGCCGAAATAACCATTGTTGTCAAGAATCTGCTCCATAAGTTTTACGCGCATCTCGGGCCTCACCTCGCTTATCAGCACATTCGGCTTCACAAGCCAGTTATAGATTGCTCCTTTTATCCCCTTTGCGGAGTCATTCCAGTTGTTATAAACCCACAGTCCCAACGGAATCTTTATGAATGGGGCAATAATATAGTCATTGGCGTCGCAATTTGACGCCTCTTTAAGATTGTCAAGGAGCGCTGTCGGTACTTTCTCACCGCCGGCGGTGTGCACGTCAAACTTTCCCACGCCGGTGTAGCGAGTCTCTCCCGGCGCAAGCCTGCGAGTGGTGGAGCACCCGGCAAGCAGCACACAGGCGGCAAGAATCGCCACCACTCTATGCATTATGCTTATATTATTATTTTTCATAGTTTTCTTCCTGTTGTTTTATGGATATGGAATCAGGCTTCACCCCCTCTTCTTTTCTCAGAAGGGCGCTGCGGTATTCCTTCCCGTGGCCGGTGGTGTCGGAAGGATTCTTATTGTCTTCGCTATCGTTCTTGGGGTCACGGCTCTTGAAATTGAATAGCTGGCGAAGGTCGGAAAGACGACGCTTCATCACGAAACCCACACCCGTCTCGGTTATCTCGCCTTCAAGAATGCTCTCGTAGCCTGTGTGGCGGAACAGTCTTGCATACATGGTGACACTGCTTGTCTGCTTGAGTATATACTCGAACGATATGTCGCTGATCAGATTCTCCGAGAAGTTTTCATCAGCAGAAGCGTCTGTGGTGTAGTTGCCTCCCACAGAAATCTTGAAGCGGTTGTCGAACAATGATTTCGACATCGTGTAACTGTAGCTTGTAGTGCTTCCGGTCTGACCGTTGACAGTCTTGTCATATTGATTGACTCCGAAACTGAGGTCAACACCTTTCACATGATTGGCAAGGAAACTGTTCACTCCCGACGTAAGCACATTATATAATGTGCCTTGGATAAGGTCGCTGCTTGCCGTCTTCACACCCTGTCCGGAATATTGGCCGGTGATCAGAAGATTCATGGCTGCCGCGCTTCTCTGGTCAGGGCTCATCGACATAAGGTCGTTCTCTACGCTCATGTCGTCTTCGGTGGAGAGATCGAAGAGCACTTTCGGAGAAGACAGAGTGTTGGTCACATTCAGAATCACATTGAAATTGACCAGGCGAGAGTTGCCGTTTTCCAACAGATTGGTCTTTATCACATCTGTGGCTGAAATATTGAGCTTAGGGTTCATGATATCACCGCTCCACGACACATTGCTCTCCGGTTTAAACGTGAATTTCTTGGAACCTGCCATCATGGGCATTTTATAGGTGGCGGAGCCGTTGCCAAGATAAAGCTGGCCGTTCAATTTCATATCTCCCATAAAGTTCTGGAAATAATTCAGAGTGCCGCTTGGGCTCAGTGAAACGTTAGCCGAACCGGTGGTGTTCGAACCCGGATACAGCACGCTCACCTGTGTGCCCGGCTCTATGGTGAGCCCTGCCACGATTCTCATTGACATGGCAGGAGCCACCGTGTCGACCTTCACAATCTGAGCCGTGTCATTGAAATTCACAAATTTCACAACGCCATCCATGTCTTGCTGGGCAAGTGCCGCTGTTGTGGCCGGAATTGAATACGTCACATCAGTGTTTGACAGCACATTCAGATTACCATTTATGCTGAAATGCGCCATGGGACCCTTTGCCGTGGCATCAAGGTCGAAAAACACTTTGCCATAGACATCGCTCCGAGACTTCTTGTCGTTGTTGACAAGCTGGAAATCTTCCGCCTTCAGATTGAGGTCGAACGACACGTCACTGAACTTCTCGGCATTCACGCTTCCGTTGAGCACTATCGGATTATTATTGGCTCCCCATATGTCAAATCCGTTGAAACGAAGTATATTGTCGGCCACAGTGATTGAGTCATTGCCAAATGTAAGCGACGAGCCAATCATCGGCACAAACACACCAACTGAGTCACACCCGAGACTGCCGTTGAGCAAAGGCTCGGATAAATTGCCCGTCATTGCCATCTTGCCGTTGAGATAGCCGGAAAGTTTGGCCACATCCGCCCCAAGAAACGCATTGGCAATATACAGAGGGAAGCGCGTGAGTTCCACACTCATTGTCTTGGCGGTAAGCGCCTTGGTGACTGAATCAGGCACAAGCATCATTTTCGCCAGAAGCGCATCATGACCGTCAACGTTCAGCGTGGCCCTCGCTCCGGTAGAGCCGTCGTCATTTCGCCCTGCTTTAAGGCCAAGGCTGAAATCACCTACACGAAGTTTGTCGTATGTAAAATCCGACACATCTATCGAGCCGCCACCATAGATCCAGCTCTGTGTGTAGCCCACATTAAGGTCAGCGTCTACCGAGGCGGTGAGAGGTGGTGCAAACACCGACATCCGAAGGAAGTCCTGAATCCTGATGTTGTCGAGCACTACATGGAGCTCGTCGTTTCCTGCCTTGCCTAACTGTGTCTGCAGCAGGATGCCGCTCTCATTGCTCCTCGCTTCAAGATTGGCGTTGATATGCTTGTTTTTGAAATTGAAGTCAACATGGTTGTCATCGTTAAGCTGCCAGGGAAGATAGGCGATTGTAGCCTTCAACGGAGTGAAGTGCACTGTCACTATCGAATCGAGGAAAGCTCCGGTCATACCAAGGCGGTAGCCTGTCTCCCCTTTCTGGTTTTTCTGTGTGAGCGACACAAGCATACGGTTGGAACCGACATATCCGTTGACATTGACATCCGCAAAATCTCCAATCGGGTTGTTCTGACGATTTCCCATATGTGCATGATAGCCAAGAAGACGGCCTCGCTGCTTAAAATCAAAGGTTATCGTGTCGGCTCGTGTGGAGCCGTTGGCTATCTCAACAGCCCCTATTTCTCCACGGAGCAAAGAATCGTTGGCCACATTGGCATAAATAGTGTCCATGCTCATGCCCATTGTGCGCAGATACTGCCCCACAAGGCCGCGACCGGAAGCGTTCACATCCAATGAGAATGAAGGGATAGCCTTCTGAAGACCCTCTACGTTAAGGTCGCGGCGGGCTATCTGAAGAGCCACCGAATCACTTACCTCCGTGAACGCCTTCATCCACGACTGTATGCCAGCGCCGCTGTTAAACTCCACACTGGTGCGGTCTGCATCAATGCGTGCGGCAACCATGTCGGCCGCGCTCTTCAAGTCAGCAGTCAATGCTCCGGGCAAAGAGAAATACTGATTTCCTGAAGTCCATTCAAAGTTATTGAGCTTAAGGTCGGCGTCATATATCCACTTCTCCGGGCTCGCGCTGCCGGTAATATATATTTCCCCTTTCCCGTGGTTTGCCTCCGGAGTCAGTCCAAGAGCATAAAGGTCAATATTGTCGAGCCATGCAGTGATGTCGAAAGTGTAAAGGTCAGGAGCCAGAGTCCCCGTGCCGTCAAGACGGAACTTGGCATCCGGATTGCCCGACAAGGCATTGACATTATATACACCATCTTTAAGCGAGACATCAGCCACGATGTCTCGCAATGTCTGCTTATGATACACAAGAGAATTGACATCAAGTTTCACGTCAGTCCCGGCGCTCGGCTTCGTGGGATTGAAACCTCTTCCCCTGGCCTCAACTGAAGCCGTGACTTTTCCGATTCCAAGAGAAGGCATGAAATGAGCCACATTCACATTGTGGAGATTGAGATTGGCGTAGTAGTTTTCTGACGTCATTCCGACTTTGCCGTCGGCAGCAAGGTCGCCGGCCGATGAAAGAAGATTGAAATTGGCGGCATAGTTCTGGCTCTCTGCTGTGGCACGCCCCTTCAGGCTTAGCGATGGCATCTTAAAACCTACATTGCCTAAAAGATTGTCAACCACGCCGGGATTGGTCACACTTCCGTCAAAATCAAGTTCCGCTTGCAGTTTTTTGAAATCAAGTGCGTTACGGGCGGAGCCTGAGGCATCGATTGCAAACACTCCCGGAATTGCCGCTTTAAGGCGCGGGATAACCACGTCTTCGAGCGTGCCTTCTGCATAAAGGTCGAAATTCAGAGGCGACCTTTTCGGCAATTTGCTCGTGTATGTCTTCAGAACAGGCATGAATGCCTCCACATCCGGGAATCCTATGATCCCTTTGGCCACAGCATTTACTATTGCCTGTGGCTTCATTTCCATAAGCGCAAAGGGCACAGCCGCACTCGCCGTGAGATCTGAATAAAGCGTCTTTACATTAAGGTCATGGAGCGCAAGACCGGTGGAATCAACATTCACCCGGCCGCTTCCTTTCACAATCTGAAGTCCGCTCCTCTCTTTCGCCTCAATTCGCGAAATAGGAAGAATCACTGTCGAGGCCGCATTATAGAAATCATTGAGAGCAACCGCCACATCGCTGACTTCTATATATGAGGGGTCGAATCCGGGGAGTGGCTTGGCATCTTTCACCGCATAAACTGCCTTGAACCTATCCAACGCCACAGTGTCGCCCTTTATCACCATCGGAGGGGTAGCCACTTTTGTAGTGTCGGGAGCAGGGGCAGGATGATCGGCAATATATTCAGGGGTCGGGGTCAGATATGTCACTTCTCCGTCAGACGTGCCAAGATAAGAGGCAGTCACGATGTTCTTTCTGAGGTCTACCACACCCTTTCGAATCACTATATTGCGGGTGGAGAGCATCAAGGTGTCGATCGTGGGAAGCATCGACATATTGAAATTGAAATTCTCCAACTTCAAATCATTGGCTTTTATAAGAAATGGAGCGGATGTTGAGTCTGGCAGGGTGCTCTGCTGCTTCCACACATTCATATAAAGAGACAGGCTGCCATCTTTGAGCGACGCCTTGTTGAGGTTAATCTCACTCTCGGCTATATTCGCGAAGCTCTTGTCGTCAACTTCAAGCATCCCGGCGCGAACCTTTAGAATCATGGATGAGTCGGGCGAAACCATGCGATAATAGCCCTCAATCAGCCTAAGCCTGTTGATGTCGACATCGAGATTCAACAGTGGCCTGAGCTTGACATCGGCAATAACCTCCTTTGCGTTGACCATTGTGTCGCCGCTCGCCTCAATCACTGTCACTCCCTGAAGCGATACATCAGCCGGCCATTTCAAACGGAATTTGTCGACAGTTATCTTCATGCCCGTGGATTTATAAACCACGTTGCAGGCTATGTTTTTCACCAATGTCTGAACCGGAGGCACATAAAGCAAAACAGGCACCAGAAGCAAAACCACAAATATCCACATCAGCGTCTTTAGCGTTACGCGAAGCCATGTGGGGCGAATAAGGCGACGCCGTTTCTTTCCCGCCGTTTCTTCTTTGGCGCCACTATCTTTAGGCGCGGCATTAGCGGATTGAGTATCTTCCGGGATATTGTTTTTGATTTCTTCAGACATTGTGGAATCTGTTTGATAGTTCTGTTCTCCGTTTCAGGACATTACCCTGCATTCTGATTGTTTTTCTTCAGTTCACGCTCCAATGGCGCTGCAACATTTTCCATCCGCAGCCACACAGGGCGGCACCTGTTGCATCGGCGACCATGTCGGCCCATTCAAACCCTCTTCCCATTTCCATCTCGAGCTGCGCCACCTCTATCAATGCTCCCAGAAGAGCTGATGCAACAGCCGCGCTCACAATCCTGACAGCCGGCAACTGGATCCAACCGCGCTTTCTCTCTGTGTCAAGGAGAATCATGGTTGTCAGGAACCCAAACATTATGGCATGCACGATTTTATCCGCGCCCGGGAAAAGTGTGGGGGCATCGTCTCCCAGTGGGTCGGGAGCGAGCGTGAGCCAAAGAATCAGAAGAGTGGTAGCCGCAGTGAACACCCATTGTGGAAGTCGTGAAAGAGCCGCTCTTAATTTTTCCATATTGCAAATTTAACTCTTATTAAGTCTTTGGCAAAACATTTCCGCCGTTCAATTCTATTAACGCTGGCTAAAGTCTAAAAGTTTTTAACATTCTATCAAATCTTTCCCTCTATCCAAAGGTCGATTATTCGGCGCGACAAAGAGGGCATCGTGGGCAGCTCCGGCACTCTGTCGCGGCTAAAGAACCTGCCGTCAGAAAGTTCTCCGTCGGCAAAGTCTATTTCTCCGCCGGCATAGTCGGCTGTGAAACCTATCATGAGCTGATGAGGGAACGGCCATGACTGGCTCCCTATGTATCTCACATTTCGCACGTCAAGGGTGGTTTCCTCCTTTATCTCGCGCACCACACACTCTTCAAGTGTCTCTCCGGTCTCCACAAAACCCGCCACAAGGGCCATCATGTCGCCTCTAAAATTTCTGGCATGAACAAGAAGCGCCTCGTCTCCCCTCTTCACAAGCACAACAATTGCAGGGTTAAGACGAGGGAAATATTCGCTTCCGCATTCGGGGCAACGCTTGCTTATCACGCCCGCTCTCTCCAGCCTTGAGCCATCGCGGCCGCAAAAACGCTCCGACTCGCTCCAATGCAGAAGCTCCGCACCTTTCACCACAGCGGCATACTCCTCTTCCGATAAGAATTTCCAAGCCTCCCTCACCCCTGCGGGCTCTAAACTGCATTCACTGGAAACTTTATCAGCCGGGCATGCGATATAATCTCCGAAACAGAAGGGTTCAGCATCAGACGACACCTCAATCTCATCACCTTCCGGAAACCTTAACCTGCCGTTTTCATTCACAAGAGAAAGGACATTCCCTTCGACCAATATAAATTTCTTCATTTCTAACATAGATTCCACGCATATGAGAATGACTCTCTTTCCATGTTGCGGGCAAGGACTTGTGCTGTCTCGGCTAATAAATCACGCTATTTCTGATTTTCACCCCCGTCGCTTTTATCGCTGTCGGGAGCGAGCATACCAAGCATCTCTGTGGGGGTAAGGCCGGTGACAGGATGTGTCCACCCCGGGGCAAGCTCCTCCATTGGCACCAGCACAAAATCACGTTCCGCCATGCGGGGGTGAGGCAGTGTCAACTCCGGAGTGTCGATAATTTCTGAATCTATTGCAATTATGTCAATATCAATCTCCCTGTCGATATAGCGTCCTTCTGAGTCTCTGTGTGAGGCGGGCGATATCTTTTTCTCTATTCCCTGCAGTTTCCTCAGGATTTTAAGTGGAGACAATTCAGAATGAAAAGCCATTCCGAGATTCAAAAAAGAATTGGTGGAGTCAAACCCCGAAGGGGCTGACTCCACCACATGACTTATTTCAAACGCGCCGAACTCTTCTCCAATCATGCGCATGGCACGGCTGAGGTTAAGACGGCGGTTTCCGAGATTGCTCCCGATATTTATCATTACAAATGCCATCAGAGCGATTTCTTAACTTCAACTTCTTCGTATGCCTCAATAAGGTCGCCCTCACGGATGTCATTATATCCCTGCACGGAAAGACCGCAGTCATAGCCTGAAACCACTTCTTTCACATCATCTTTGAAACGCTTGAGCGAGCCAAGTTCGCCGGTGTAGATCACGATGCCGTCGCGAATCACGCGCACTTTGCTTCTGCTCTTGATCTTGCCGTCACGCACAATTGCGCCGGCAATTGTGCCCACTTTCGAGATGTGATAGGTCTGAAGCACTTCGGCTGTGCCTGTGATTTCCTCTTTGATTTCGGGAGAAAGAAGACCCTCCATGGCGTCTTTCACTTCTTCGATTGCCTTATAGATCACCGAATACAGACGAATCTCGACGCCTTCTTTCTCAGCCTCCTTGCGTGCCGCGCCTGAAGGACGCACCTGGAATCCGATAATAATGGCATCAGAAGCCGCTGCGAGCGTCACATCGCTCTCCGAGATAGCGCCGACTCCCTTATGAAGCACGTTGACCTGAATCTCGGGCGTAGAGAGTTTGATGAGCGAATCTGACAATGCCTCAACTGAACCGTCGACATCACCTTTCACCACAAGGTTGAGCTCATGGAAATCATTGAGAGCACGGCGGCGGCCAAGTTCTTCAAGACCCGGACGCTTCTTGGTGCGCAGACCGAGCTCGCGCTGCAGCTGCTCGCGCTTGGCGGCAATCTCACGCGCCTCCTGCTCTGTCTCAAGCACATTGAATGTGTCGCCTGCAGTAGGAGCCCCGTTTAGACCGAGGATAAGCACCGGAGTGGATGGGCCGGCCTCTGTGACGCGCTGGTTACGCTCATTAAACATGGCCTTTATCTTGCCATAGTGTGTGCCTGCGAGTATGACGTCGCCAACTTTCAGCGTGCCGTTCTGCACGAGCACTGTGGCCACATATCCGCGTCCTTTGTCAAGACTCGACTCAATTACAGAACCCACCGCAAGACGGTCGGGGTTGGCCTTCAGGTCGAGAAGCTCTGCCTCAAGCAACACTTTCTCCATAAGTTCGTCCACACCGATGCCCTTCTTGGCCGATATGTCCTGGCTCTGGTATTTGCCGCCCCATTCCTCCACAAGATAGTTCATGTTGGCGAGCTCTTCCTTGATTTTGTCGGGATTTGCAGTGGGCTTGTCAATCTTGTTGATGGCAAACACCATCGGCACTCCGGCCGCCGAAGCATGGTTGATGGCCTCTATTGTCTGAGGCATCACATCGTCGTCGGCAGCTACTATGATGATTGCAAGGTCAGTAACCTTGGCACCTCGGGCACGCATGGCGGTGAATGCCTCATGGCCCGGAGTGTCGAGGAATGTTATGCGGCGCCCGTCAGACAATTTCACGTTATATGCGCCTATATGCTGCGTTATGCCACCTGCCTCGCCGGCAATAACATTGGCTTTTCGGATATAGTCGAGAAGCGAGGTCTTGCCATGGTCGACATGTCCCATGACTGTCACAATCGGAGGACGAGGCAAGAGATCTTCCTCGCTGTCTTCCTCAGGGGCTATTGCCTCTGTCACGTCGGCGCTCACATATTCTGTAGAGAATCCGAACTCTTCGGCCACAATGTTGATTGTCTCCGCGTCAAGACGCTGATTGATGGAAACCATCACGCCAAGATTCATGCAGGTGGCAATGACATTGTTCACCGGCACTTCCATAAGGTTTGCAAGGTCGTTGGCAGTCACAAACTCCGTGAGCTGTATCACTCGGCTTTCAGCCTCCTCACGGCGCTGGTTTTCAAGTTCACGGTTATGGATGGCCTCTTTTTTCTCTTTACGCCATTTCAGGCCCTTCTTGGGAGCCTTGTTTGTGAGGCGAGCAAGAGTCTCCTTAACCTGCTTCTGCACATCTTCCTGGCTTGTCTCAGGCTTTTGCGGACGCTCATTGCGTCGCCCGTTCTGACGGTCGCCTCCCTTGCGGTCGCCACGCTTGCGGTCGCCGCCGCCACCTTGCCCGGGCTGTGAGCCGCCACCTTGGGAAGCCTGGCGGTCGCCACCTTTCTTTTTCTTTCCGTCGGAGCCGAATCCGGGTTGCGACGCAGCCTTTTCAATATCTACTTTCTCCTTGCCGATGCGCTTACGCTTCTTGCGGTCGGCATTTCCGGCATCGCCTGCTGCCGGAGCGGCGCCGCCGCCTCGGTTTTTGTCGCCTCCGCGACGTCTCTCGTCACGGCCTCGTTTCTTGGGTCGAGTCGACTGGTTAAGGCTTGAAAGGTCTATCTTTCCAAGCACTTTCAGTTCCGGAGCTGCCGGAGGGGTGCCCAGACGGAACACTCCTGTTTTAGTTGTTTCTCCTGACTCTTCTGCGGCATCGGCATTCACAGCCGGCTTTGTTTCAACAGGCTTCGCCTCGGCCGGCTTTGAATTGTCATCCTTGCGAGGAGCATTGTCGCGCGGCAAGGATGGCTTTGCCTCCTTTGGCTGAGCCTGCGGAGCCGGAGCCGCCTCTACAGGCTTTTGCGCCGGCTTTATGTCGCGGGGCTGCTCCTTGCGCGGAGACTGATTCTTTTGTTCACCAGCTGCCGCGTTTTTAACAGGTTCACGACGCTCCTGCGGCACAGGCTGCGCCGAGGCTGCCGGCTTGGGCGCAGCCGGCTTAGAGGTTACGGTTTCTGATGCCGGGGCCGGAGTTTCCGGCTTTGAGGGCTTTGTCTGCTCCTGAGAGGGGCGCGCGCCACCTCTGCCCGCAGCGCTGAGATCGATTTTGCCGAGCACTTTCAAACCCGGGGCCTGTCTCACAGGGCCAGAGGCAGAGCCGCCGGCAGACCGTCTGTCGGCCTTCTCTTTCCTGTCTGCTTTTCGTTTGTCGATAGTGTTGTCCACAAGTGACTTATCGGCCTTGTCGCTGCTGAATTCTGTCATCAGTAGAGCCTCGGCCTTCTCGTCGACTCTTGCATTGGGATTATTCTCCACAATGATGTTGTGCTTGGCGAGAAAGTCAACCACTGTGCCCACTCCGACATTTAGGTCTTTTGCTATTTTGCTAATTTTTATGCGCATATGCTGGTGAAGGGTTGTTTCTTTTTAGTTATGAGGATTGAGGCTGCCGAATCCGGTCAGTCTTCGAACTCTGCCCGTATGATGTCAAGCACCTGCTGAAGGGTGTCGTCTTCAAGGTCTGCCTGTTCGAGTTTCTCCGGAGAGGCATTGAGCACTGCCTTGGCTGTGCCCAGTCCCACATTTTTCAATTGCTCTATTACCCAGCCGTCGATTTCATCTCGGAACTCGTCAAGATAGATGTCTTCTTCTCCTTCCTCGATGTCGCGATACACGTCTATCGTATAGCCAGTGAGCATTGTGGCCAGACGGATATTCAATCCGCCTTTGCCGATGGCAAGCGACACCTCTTCCGGATGCAGGAACACTTCCGCCTTCTTCTCATCTTCATTAAGACGGATTGAAGAAATGCTCGCCGGGCTGAGAGCGCGCTGAATAAAGAGCGACGGGTTGGCTGTGTAGGAAATCACATCGATATTCTCGTTGCGGAGCTCTCTGACAATTCCATGGATGCGGCTTCCCTTTATTCCCACGCATGCGCCCACAGGGTCGATACGGTCGTCATAGCTTTCAACCGCAATCTTGGCACGCTCGCCGGGGATGCGGGCCACAGCTCGAATCGTGATAAGGCCGTCATGAATTTCAGGCACCTCCTGCTCAAAAAGGCGGCGCAGGAAACTTTCGTCTGTGCGCGACACAATCACCTTCGGATTGTTGTTGAGATTGTCTACACGCTTTACCACGGCCCTGACCATATCTCCCTTATGGAAACTGTCGCTCGGAATCTGCTCGTCTTTGGGCATTATAAGCTCGTTCTGCTCTTCGTCTATAAGAAGCGCCTCGCGCTTCCACACCTGATGAACCTCGCCTGTGATAACCTCGCCTACAAGCTGCTCGAATTTCTTCGAGACTGCCTCTTTCTGAAGGTCAAGGATTTTAGACTGCAAGGTCTGGCGAAGGTTCAGAATAGCACGCCGGCCAAACTTCTCGAAAAATATCTGCTTCGACACGTCTTCCCCGATTTCACACTCTGGGTCGATCTC
This sequence comes from Muribaculaceae bacterium, assembly GCA_009775365.1. Classification (GTDB taxonomy): domain Bacteria; phylum Bacteroidota; class Bacteroidia; order Bacteroidales; family Muribaculaceae; genus Lepagella. The sequence continues at coordinate 6,704 of VSPM01000025.1, read as the reverse complement.
TTTTGCCTCCGACAAGCCTATCTGCCTGTCTTTGTTGTCGACCTCCCCGTCGGGAACCACCTCGAGGTTCTGATAAATCTCGCAATCACCCTTGTCAGGGTTCATGATGACGTCAAAATTGTCGTCAGAGCCGAACATCTTCGCAAGAACGTTGCGAAACGACTCTTCGAGCACACTTATCATAGTGGTCTTGTCGATGTTCTTGAGTTCTTTAAACTCTGTAAACCGTTCGGCCATATTGACCGGCTCCGCTTTCTTTGCCATATGATTTTTTAAAATTGTAGTAGATATTTGGTATATTTCACGTCGCCATAGCCGAAGGTGCGCTCCACTTTCTCAATCACCGGGCGCTTGGCTCCCTCCGGCTTTACTTTCTCATCGCTCACTATAGTAAACGAATCGGCGTCGGCATTCCGCAACAGCCCTTTATATTTCTTACCGTCGCAGGAAAGCACCTCAACCTCGTGGCCGATATTTTTAACATACTGGCGCACAACCTTAAACGGAGATGTCAAACCGGATGAGCCGACCTCAAGCTCATAGTCTTCATCATCGCGGCTGAACTCTCCCTCTATCTCGCGGGTGAGCGCCACGCATTTATCTATGTCTACACTTGTGTCGGAGTCTATCTCCACGCTTATAACGTTGTCGGGTGTCACTTTCAGATCTACCAGATAAAGGTCTGTCCCCTCCAGCCGGCTTTCTATGAATGTGGCCAATGCTTTCTTGTCTATCATCTATTTCGCTTTTAAGCCTCAATCCCCTGCAATCAAGGAACTTCCGCCCGGTATGAATAAATATAGCCGCATCATCCGCATGGCCTTATCGCTGACGCAAAGCCTGCAGACAATGCTAAAAAAGAGGAGGAGACGTCTGTCCCCTCCGGAATGCTTTTGCAAAGTTAATAAAAATTATCCCTTTATCATATTTATAGAGATAAAATTCTATCTCATTTATTAAAAATTAAGCATTTTTAACACTTTACATTATTTTTTAACTTAAACCAACTCCGCATTCAACTCATTCAAGAATCGAGCCATGGCAGGATTCGACGCCACCACTTGCTTTAGAAACTCTTTCGGCGGCAACTGCTTGGCTCCGGTAGGAGCATCGCTTATCTCCACTTTCAAGGTGAGAAGGTCATTCGACAGGTATCCCCTCAAAAACTCTATAAGCTTGGTCATAGACAATTCAAACGCCTGTTGCTGAGCAGGGTGATCTACCACTATGCTATAAGAGTTCCCGCCCGCGGGCGTAGGCTGCGAGGCACGCATGGCATTGACGAGAATGTGAAGATGAGGATTGCGGGCAATAAACTCTCCCCATCCCTCCATAAATTTGTCATGAGTGAATGGCACAGACCTCACCTCAAGCGAAGAATCAACCTTATTCGCCGCAGATGACGAAGCTTCTGACAGACGGAAACTTGTCGGACGGTTCAACACCCGGGGAGCCTCTTTCACAGGAGCCGACGGCTGCCTGACTGCGGGCGACGCCTGCCTGACATCCGGGATGCGCAGTGGTGAAGCGGGCTGAGCCACTGCTGCAGCCTGCGGCGATGGCTGAGCTTGCGGCGCCACGTTTTGCACAGACCCGCTTCTGGAAGAGGGAACGGGAGCCACACTTTGCGGCCTCACATCTTGCACGCCTGCCCGAGTCGCCGCAGGATCGCCGAGAGGCACAGGGCAGTCCTGCCTGTCAAAAGGGGGAGAAACAGGCTTCAACAACTGGCACAGGCGAATCAACGTGAGTTCAACCAGCAGACGCTTGCTTGTGGCCGTGCGATAATTGAAATCGCAGTCACTCAAAAGCTTCATAGCAGCGTAATACCACTGCACAGGCAAAGCCTTGGCCTGCGCCACATACCTCTTGGCAATCTGTTCTGAAGTTTCAAGGAGCTGCACCGTTCGCTCATCGGCAGCCACCATAAGGTCGCGCACATGCGCGGCAAGACCGTTCACAAGAAACAAAGAATCGAATCCCTTGTCGCGAATCTCCTTATAAATCAACAGCGCAGTAGGCACATCTCCCTCCCGGAACGCATCGACCAGCCGAAAATAATAGTCATAGTCAAGCACATTGAGATTCTCAATCGTGTTAGCATACGTCACCATCCCTCTTGACGAGGCCGAAACCTGGTCGAAAATGGAAAGCGCGTCACGCATGGCCCCATCGGCCTTCAGCGCGATTATGCCCAAAGCATCACGGTCGGCGGTTATCCCCTCCTCTCTTGCCACATATTCAAGATGATCCACCATATCGTTCACGGTAATCCTCTTGAAATCATAAATCTGACAACGGCTCAATATCGTAGGAATAACCTTATGCTTCTCGGTGGTGGCAAGTATGAACACCACATATTTCGGAGGCTCCTCCAAAGTCTTCAAGAAAGCATTGAAAGCGGCATTCGAAAGCATGTGCACCTCATCGATGATAAACACACGATAATTTCCGCTCTGCGGAGGCACATTCACCTGCTCGGTGATTGAACGGATGTCGTCAACAGAATTGTTTGACGCAGCGTCGAGCTCCACAAGGTTAAAAGAACTGCCGTGGTCAATAGCCTTGCACGACTCGCACACTCCGCAGGCTTCGCCGTCGGGCGTAGGGCTTAGGCAATTGATGGTCTTCGCAAATATGCGCGCGCATGAAGTCTTACCCACCCCGCGAGGCCCGCAAAATAGATAAGCCTGCGCAAGACGCTTACTGTCGATGGCATTTTTAAGCGTGGCGGCCAAAGCCTTCTGTCCGACCACGCTCTTGAACGTTGACGGACGGTATTTTCGCGCCGACACTATGTATGGCTGCTGTCCTGACATTAAAAAATTGTTGATTTAAGTTGCAAATATAACAATTTTTCAACCCTCTCACAACCGCGTTAACCATTTTTTCTTATAGATCTCGCAACAATATCACGCACGTTGCGTTAAAAAGGAGAAAATCAGAACATCTTTCAAATCCTGTTCTGCAACCTTATAAATTCTGATATGGCAAAAAGCAACCTTTATACACGCACAGGCGACTCCGGCACCACCTCTCTCGTGGGAGGCACAAGAATCGCGAAAGACAGCCCACGCCTGGAAGCATATGGCACTCTTGATGAATTCTCGTCTTTCCTCGGATGCGTATTATCAGACCCGGCATGCCCCCAGGAGGTGAAAAGCCAGCTCCTGGAAATACAGAACATGCTCTTCAATCTCGGAAGTTACCTCGCGACACAAGTGCAGGAAGGAGAGAAACCTGCGGCCTGGGGAATCACTCCCGACGACACACAACGCCTTGAAGGATGGATTGACACTCTTGATGCGCAGACACCCAGGATTAAGGCATTTGTGCTACCCGGAGGATGTATGCTTGCAGCTAAAGCTCACGTGGCTCGCACTGTATGCCGACGGGCAGAGCGACGCATAACAACACTATCTACTATTGAATATGTTGACCCGGCGCTCACAGCATATATCAACAGGCTTTCAGACTATCTCTTCATTCTGGCCAGATATTTCAACCATTCAGAGGGAGTGGAAGAAATCGTGTGGCACAAATGACAGTCAAAAGCCCCCCGCAATAAAATGAACGACTAAAGAACAATCTAAAAAATAAAAAACTTAACCAGAATATAACTATGTATTGGACACTTGAACTCGCGTCAAAACTTGAAGACGCACCATGGCCCGCAACAAAAGACGAGCTTATCGACTACGCAATGAGAAGCGGCGCACCCCTTGAAGTGATTGAAAACCTTCAAGAGATGGAAGACGAAGGCGAAACCTACGAAAGCATCGAAGAAATCTGGCCCGACTACCCCTCCAAAGACGACTTCTTCTTCAACGAAGAGGAATATTAAGCTAAAATTAGCAACTTAAATACCTGATAATCAGTCTGATAAGCAAAATTTAGTTTGTTTGTCAGACTGCTTTTTATAGCCTAAAACGACCTATTTTGTTTGTCTAAAATACGATTTTTAACGCAAATTTTGGGGTTTGTTTGTCTAAAATTCATTATCTTTGTGTCTCCTCGTGAATACTCAAATATTGACTAAAAAACTCCAAATATATGGCAAGACCGAAAAGAGATTACCCATTGGGCACATATCGACTAAGACTGCCCAAAAATCCGGATTCCAATGTGGCTTATCCGGTGCAACTTGAATATACGTGGAATCGTAAGATTATCCGCAAGACAATCGGCATTCTCGTAAGAGAAGCCGACTGGAACCAGAACCTCCATCAAGGTCGTGGTGGTGTCCGTGTGTCATACGGCCCCGAATACAAGCGCACCAATGCGATGCTACTGTCTAAGGTAGATAAGGTGGATTCATTACTTGCCGAATATCACCAGAATCATCCTAATCAAGTTACGGAGGAAGTTATTACCGGTATCCTTGCTGACAAACCCATTGTAAGGAAGGATAAAGGTAAAGACTTGGTTGAGTTTGTCAACGAAAGGCTGGAATCTGAATATTCCCGAAACCGTATTGGTCGGAGCCGATACGAGAATGGGAAAAGTGCTATGAACATCTTCCAGATATTTCTCAGGGCTACGAATCGTGGCACATATAAACCCGATGGCATATACCTCGGAGAAATGTCTGTCGAATTACTTGAGGCATATATAACATGGCGAAGGGAAATCAAACAAAACAGTGATGAGACCATCAACCATGCGCTTACTCCTATATTAAAGGCGTGTGCTTTCGCTGCTGAGTTGAAGATTATTGATCCAATACTCAGTGCGCGTATTCAAGAAATGCGTATAATCCCCAAAATCTCGCTTTCGCAGGACGAGTGTGAATATGATGGAAAGAGTCTTAATTCTGAACAACTGAAGCAACTTATAGACTTCTATAAAAAAGATAAGGAGCCTCGCAGAAAAGAGTTCGTAGAAATGTTCTTGTTCGCATTTTATGCGTGTGGGATGCGTGTCGTCGATATCATGACTTTGCAATGGACTCATGTCAACTTGGAGAAACGAGAATTGAGTAAGATAATGGTCAAGACAAACAAAAGACATATCATACCTCTCAATGATGCCGCGATCAATATCCTGAAGAAATGGAAAAAGAAGACATTAGGCAATAGGTTCGTTTTTGACCTGTTGAGGGAATCAATCAATCTTGATGACAATGAGGCTTTATATAAAGCACGGAATACCGCGACTCGCAGTATAAATCAGTCCCTAAATGTCATAGGCGAGAAATTAGAGATACCATTCACGCTGTCCATGCACGTGGCTCGCCATACATTTGCAGTATTCGCTCTCAACAAAGGTCTGTCAATGACAGTTGTGAGTCGCCTGCTCGGTCATGGAAGCACAGATATTACAGAAAAGGTCTATGCTCGTTTCTTGCCAGAAACATTGTCAACAGAATTGTCACGGCTAAATGACGATATGGAAGAAGTTTCTTTATAATCATTCGCCAGAACACAATGCAGCCCGATAAGTCCGCTATATAAGGACTTATCGGGCTGTGTTCATATACAATCGTTTGGGAGACTTGAAGCTGTCGAAAAATCTTTATAATGAAATCGCTTCAAGAATTTCTCTACATCTGCCTGAGTATACCAATACTTTTCTCCTTCAGCTGTATAGCCAATATAGCCATTATCTCGGAGTTTTTTTAAGTATCTATCTTTGACATTAAGTAGATCCATGAGAGCCTTGTTGTCATAAACTTTCATGGGAGGGGGATGGTTGGTGGGCTTTCTAAGATCCTCCAACATCGAGAATATCCGTTTTAGAATATCCCGATCATTTGATGGAATGGTAGTTTTTGCCATTTTAAACGGGGATTAAGTGGTTTTGGAATTGGGTTGTGTGAAGATGCCGAACTGTTGGGGGAAATATCGGAGTCTTCATCCTTGCAACATCGGAATGTGGTAAAAAGATTTCTGATTTTCAGCAGTTTCCCAACTTTTCCAAATAGTTTCCCAACATTTCCCAACATTGATTTTTGCCTGAAACCAAAGGCTATGTGTCCTGTGTTAGTATGTCAAATTCCCAACGCTGCGGATGCCGGTTGGCTTTGACAGCAACCACAGATTGGATTTCCCACAATCTGTAAAGAAATGTCAAAACAGCACTCCAAACGTAAAAGAACCATAAAAAAAGTAGGAACGTTCCGGGAACGTTCCTGATTGGTCCGGACGCAAATTCCGAAATTCGTGGCGTAAATCGAAACACTAAATCTACTTTGAAGATGAAAAGTATCAAACTCCCGAAAATCGGAATGAGGGTTTCCCACCTCGCCGAAGAGACAAAATCCGGCCCGCGCTACATGGTTGAATCATCTAACACTGTCATGCCATGGTAAGCGCCGCCGAGTTCAACAGACTCCTGCAAATGGTGGCGGAGCTGCGCGAGGAAGTCAAGAGTCTTCGCAACGGTATCGACAACAAGATCGACACAGTGGCAAAATCCGTAAAGGATGCCTTCCAAGGTTTCGGCATTCTTGACCCTGAAGAGGACACATGGACAGAGCAGCAGGTATGCGAGAGATACAATGTATCCCGCAGAACCATGTACAACCGCCGCTCAGCGGGTATAATCCCATACAACAGATCCGGCAAAGGAAAGAATTGCGCAATCCGCTACCGCAAGGCGGACGTAATAGAGATGTTCGCCACGGAAAATGCCTGAGAACACTATACACACCACCCATATAATTATCGCGTCGGCAACGGCGCAAGTATGAAAACCCACTAAAC